>DUPI01000087.1 GCA_012838395.1 Mollicutes bacterium | reverse complement strand
GGCATAGGGCTATATGTCCTTTTTTTGTGGTGGAATTACTAAACCTACCCCCACCCATAGAATAGGAGGAAAAATGCTAACAAGATTTTATACACTAGCCGAGATTAGTGAGATGACGCATATATCAATACCTTATCTCAAAGGCTTAATAGATAAAGGAACGATTAAAGCAACTAAGACTGCAAAATGTTTTTTAGTTAATGAGTATGAGTTGCTTAAATTTTTAGAAAGTATGGAGGTAAAGTCAAGTGAAAGATAATATGTTAGATGAAATGCTTGATATGTTAGGGCTTAAAGATATAGATAAATACTCAGTAGAGTATGATATCTTAATAAGTATGGAAGATGATAGTTGGTGGCTTAAGGAAATGAAGAAAGAACATAACTTTTATGAATTATGTAGACAATTAGAGATGGCAGGTTTTGAAAGGTTTTGTCCTACTTGCTACTACAACCAACTAAGGCTTGGCAAGAAACAACACGGAATAATGTAGGTCAACTATGATTATAACTAACAATAAACCTAAGCCAAATGAAATGGCACTCAACATCAACAATGATATATATAGATTACTTAGTGGTTTAAATGATGTAGATGAGTTCAAGAGATTACTTCTATGTACTGATTTTAACACTGAGAGCCAAAAGGATTTGTCTATCAATTTAGTAGACAAGTTAATTGTTAGGACACCACTAATACCAAATACTGATACAAGTGCTTGTACTATCACTATCAACAAAGCCTTATTCAAAGATAATAGTTATTACTTGCAGATTTGCATAGATATACTAACACCACTTAATCAATGGCTAGTCAAAGGTGGAATTAGACCTTTGCTACTATGTAATTGTGTAAATGACTTTATGCAAGGGTTCAAGCAGACTAATGGTGTTAGATATAGACTATTAGATATGTCTAGCATTTCTTTAGGTGATGACTTAAAAGGTTATAGACTTTGCTACCATACCATTATAGACAAATAAAAAGAGATAGGTATATACTTTGATGTATATGTCTATCTCACTTTTTTATTTATTCATTAACTCGTTGTATTTCTTGATTTGTTCTATATTGTTTCGTTGAAATTCTTTTCTAAAATCTTCTAAAAGTTCTGCTTTGTGATTTTCTAAAAGTTTTCTCTCATTTTTAGTTAACTTACTCTCTTTCATCATTTGTTCAGTTACTAAAAGTTCAATCATCATATTATTCATTTCCTCAGTTAAGTGAAATCTTAAATTTTTCCATTCATTTTCCATATAAAACTCCTATTTTTCTAAATTTTTGAAAAAATCAAATGTTGATTCTTCCCTTTATTTATCAATATGTGTTCTATATGTTATCACTTTCCTAGCAAACATGTGATTGTTCCTTAGGTGATAACATTATCACTCATTATTGGTTTTATTTTATAATATATTTCAATATTTTTATTTTGATCAACTGTTATTTTATCAATAACACTTGCTAATAAACTACGACTAGGTTTCTTAAAGCTTAAAAATTCTTTAATTAAATTATGATAATTTTTTGACTTATTATTAAGCAATACCTTTTCTTTTATTTTAAATTTTTCAATTAAATCGTTATTATATTTTGTTTCATCTAATATTTTTTTTGGAATTTTTGATACATTTCTACCGTAATAATACCACTTAATTTATCAAAATACATTTCTTCAAGGTATCTTTTATTTTTTTCAACTTTGCTATTAATAATTTTAATTTTCTCATTCATTTTATCTAAAGATTTATTTTTATAATTATAATTATTTAATATATCCTCCCATTTATCAATATTAATTTCATTACATAATTCTCGAATGTTTTCTAAAACGATCTTTTCTAAATACTCATACCTCATGCTGTGACAAGTGCAAAAACCGTATTGGGAGTATTTTTTGTAATAATTACAAATAGTTTAATGTCTTTTTTTATCTCTACTTTTATTAATTCCTAATTTATGACCACATTCTTTACATATTAAAAAGCCTCTTAATAACAATGAATTAGATTTACTCATATTCTTGTTTTTAGAATATAGTTTTTGGACAAGTTCAAATGTCCGCTTATCAATAATTGGTTCATGGGTATCTTTAACAACAATCCATTCTTCCGGATTTGTTTTAACAACCTTTTTAGATTTATAATTTATTTTTTTGCGCCTGTTTTGGGTCATATTACCGGTATAATTAGGATTTTTTAATATTTCGTCAATTGTAGAAGGATCCCAAATGTTTTTGTTTGAGAACTCGTATCTCTTTTTATTTCTTTATATACACTTGGTGGTGAGAATTTTTCACTCGTTAATTTTTGAGATATCTTTTGCAAACTATTACCATCTATATACATGTTAAAAATAGTTCTTATAACTTCACTTGCAACTGGGTCAATAATTAACTTATATTTATTTTTAGGATCTTTTTTATAACCATATGGGGCGGTGGCCCCTAAAAATAATCCCTGTTTCTTTTTAGTAATTATACTAGCCTTAATCTTTTTGGATATATCTTTAGCATACAAATCATTTATTACAGCTTTAAATGGTAAAAAATCATTACTAGCATTATCGACAAAAGTATCAATTCCATCATTAATCGCAATATATCTAACCCTTTTTTCAGGAAAATATTTTTCAACATAATATCCTGATTCAATGTAGTCTCGACCAAGTCTTGACATATCTTTAGTAATTACCATATTAATTTTACCTTGCTCAATATCCTTAATCATTTTTTTAAATGCGGGTCGTTCAAATGAAGTACCACTAAACCCATCATCAACATATTCACAACATAATTGATAATTATTTTCTTTCATAAAATCAATAATAAAACTTCTCTGATTAGTAATACTTTCACTTTCATTTGTTTTGTCACTGTCTTCTCTAGATAAACGTATATATATTCCTGCTTTAAAGTTAACTTCTATATTCTATCCCCCTTTCGTTTAAACAATATTCAATTAAAAATGATTTTAAAACTTCTTCTAAAGTTAAACCTTTTTCATTAAAATAATTTGTTACTTTAATACTTATCAACTCCTCATTTAATCTTATGTAATTGCATAAAAAAAGGACTACAATAGTCCATTTGTTTTATTACTGATCTAAATAAAGCTGAATAACACCAATAATTCTTTTAAACTCTTTTAATAATTCATTGTAATTATCATTGATAAATTCGAGATTATTATTTTTGCTTTCTATTTCATGTTGAAATGCCAGTTCGGCTAACTTATCAAACCCTAAATATTTAGAATCACCTTTTATAGCATGTACTAATATGGAGTAATTTGCAAGATCATTAGTTTCTTTAAACTTTGAAAGATTGTCTAAACGTTCGCTTGATTGGTCTAAAAAATCACTTAATATTTCTTCATACATTTCCATGTCCCCAAGTAATTCTAACCCCTTTTCAACATCAATACCCTTACTACTTAAAAAATTTACATTTCTCATACAACACTCCCTTTATTTTTATTAGAATGATTAATTCTTCCTGTATTTATTTTATTATAACTTATATTAAATTATTGTTCAACACTATTTAAAGCAAAATATTAAAACTATTTTAGTTTTTAAGTGTACATCCGTCTAAGACAACAGGTTTAAAATTAAATAAAAAGTGAATAATTTTTACTTATTCACTCTCATTTTACAAAAATATTATTTTCTATTTATCTCTTAAATATTTTTTTAGCAACTCTTTCAATTCTTTAACATCAATAGGTTTAGATAAATAATCATCGAAACCTTCATTTAAATATTTTTCTTTAACGCCAACAATAGCATCAGCTGTAATAACAACAACTGGTGTATTAAAATTAGAATCTGATTTAAGTTTGTTAAGAGTTTCAACACCATTCATTCCAGGCATCATTTGATCCAATAAAATTAAATCAAACTTTTTTCCTTGTTCAATTAAGTCAATTCCCTTTTGGCCACTATCTACACATTCAATATCAACACCATATGGTTCCAAAAAGCGAGTTGCAACTTTTAAGTTCAATTTATTATCATCAATAACCAAAATTGATTTACCCTCTGCATTGAAAAAATCCTTTTTCTTCTTATCGGTTATATACTCGTCAATGTTACCAATTCCTTTTTCGTCAATAATTTTCTGAGTAAGTGAAACAGTAAATTTACTTCCTTTACCATCTTTACTAATAGCTTCAATTTTACCGTTTAAAAGATTTATTAATCTCTTAACAATCGATAAGCCCATATTTTTTGAATAATTTATATCTTCTGAATTATCAAATAACTTATTTAAATGATCTTTCGAAATACCAATACCGGTATCTTCAACTGATATTACTAATTCTACATTTCGATTCTTTTTAATAGCCTCTGCAGATATGGTGATAGTACCACTTTCTGTATATTGAACAGCATTAGTTAAAATATTTAATAAAATTTGACGTACTTTGCTGCTGTCACCAAATAACTTGCGCGGTATATTAGAGTCAATATTGGTTATTAACTTTATTTTTTTCTCACCAATTCGTTCTTTAGTAAGACCAATTAAATTTCTGAATAATCCAACAACATCATATTCTTTTTCATTTTTTTCAAGAACTCCAGACTCTATTTTAGATATATCTAACATTTCATCAATAATTTCTAAAAGATTAGTACTTGCATTATTAATGTTACCTATGTCTTCACGAGCTTTAAAAGGAATACTTTCAGATAAGGCTGATTCACTAAGCCCTATAATAGCATTCATTTGCGTTCTTATTTGGTGAGATATAACTGCTAAAAATTCAGATTTAGCATTATTAGCTCTTTCAACTTCTTTTAAGGCATCTTGTAATAAGTTGTTTTGCTTACGCATATACTCAGCATTTTCAGTAACATTTTTAGTTAAAATAATAATACGGTTTTCACCTTTACTAGTTAAGAAAAAGATCGAACTTTCTAACCAAACAACTTCTTCAGTATTAGCTAAGCGATATCTTACAGAACGGGGTTCAAAATTTTGTTCTGAAATTAATTCTTTAAATTTATTAAAAGATAATTCATTTAAAACTTCTTCTCTATCTTCTGCATGAACATATTCTTCAATTATTTTTGAAATGCCAGATTCATAACTACCACTTTTTTCAGAACCAAAATAATTAATATTACCTTTTAAATTCTTTAAATTAAAGTCACCGGTTGACATATTAATGTTTATTTCATTATCGTAAGAAGTAGAGGTAATTTGATTTAATTGTTTTTCTCGAGCCTTAATATCTTTGGCTTGAATGATTAATAAATGCTGTTGTTCATATTCTTTACTAACATCTAGCACTGAAATAATTTGATAACTAGATTTCTTTTCAATAAATGGATAAATTTTAACTCTAATCCACTTAGTATTACTATCATCCTCATAATAACGATAAGAAACCATTTGACTAATAAATTCACTTTTCTTATCCCATTTACGTAGTTCCTCTTTAATGATTGGATTTTGAAAAATATCATTAATTAATTTTAATCCTGATTCTTCAGTTTCAATATTATCAATATCTAAAACTTCTTTTATATTTTTAGTCATATACATAACCTTTTTATTAATATCATCATACATAAAATAAGCTGTGTTAGAATTTTTTACTAGTGAATTGAATAATTTGTCTCGATATCTTAACTCTAACACTTTTTCTTTGTTTCGAAAATACATATTAATATAAAATAATGCGATTAAAAGTAAAAATACCATTATCATAAACGAAATTTTATCAGATAGAATAACAATGTCTAAACCACTTAAAGCTGTATAATCATAAAAATAATACGCTCCAAGCATAGTCAAACACATAATAACAATTTTAATAAATACTTTCATATATCCACCATCCACTATCTTATATATTTTAATTATACTATATATATTTTTAATATTCAATAATACACAATCGGGTTTACGCCTTTTCGTAATAAATAACAGTAATATTTACACTCTAAAATAAAAACAACTATATAATAGTTGCTTAATATTAAGTATTATCACTTTTCGAACATTCTTGTGGTACTTCGTGGAAGAACTCTCGTTCCACACATTGTGTCATTGTTGGTTCTATAATTGGAGGGCACGTTTGACCAGGCATTCCAAATCCCATTGGCATATTTTGTTGTGACCCTAATCCAAATTGTCTATCAAATAACATATTATAATCCCCCTTATCTATTGCTATAATATGTTGATTAGGGTTTTTTGAATATGTAATTAGCCTTAAAAAGGCATTTTAAAGTTACCACTTTGCATTTGTTTCATCATAAGCTTCATTTGATCGAATTGTTTTAATAATCGATTCACTTCTTCAACACTACGTCCAGACCCTTTAGCAATTCTAATTTTACGACTTGCCTTAAGGATTTCAGGATGTCTTCTTTCATATGGGGTCATCGATAAAATAATCGCTTCTATATGGGACAAGTCCTTAGGATTAACAGAAATTTTATTAAGTCCCATTTTAGAAGCACCAGGAATCATCTTAATAAGATTTTCTAAAGGCCCCATTTTTTTTATTTGATTTAATTGCAATAAAAAATCTTCTAAATCAAATTTACCCTTAACCATCTTTTTAGCTACTTTTTCCGCTTCTTCTTGATCAATAACATCCTCAACCTTTTCAATCATACTTAAAAGGTCACCCATACCGAGAATACGGCTAGCCATTCGTTCAGGATGGAACTCTTCTAACCCATCCATTTTTTCACTAACACCAATAAACTTTATCGGAAGTTTAGTAAGATGCTTTACCGATAAGGCCACACCACCTTTAGTATCACCGTCTAACTTTGTTAAAACGGTACCTGTTAAAGGTAATTGTTTATTAAATCCTTCAATGACATTAATAGCATCTTGTCCCGTCATACTATCAATTACTAAAATTATTTCATTTGGATTAACACTACTATTAATTTCATTTAACTCATTCATTAGATCTTCATCAATATGTAAACGTCCTGCCGTATCTATTAAAACATAATTATAATTATTTTCTTTAGCATATTCCATTGCATTCTTAGCGATAGTAACAGGATCACCATTACCTTCTTCATAAACAGGAATATTTAGTTCTTTACCAATTTGTTTTAATTGATCAATAGCAGCAGGGCGATAAACATCACAAGCAACTAAAAGAGGTTTACGATTATGTTTTTTTCGTAAAAATAAAGCAAGTTTACCAATTGTTGTTGTTTTCCCACTACCTTGTAACCCAACTAACATCAAAACAGCCGGATTACCATTTATAGCTAGTTCATCTTGCTTTCCACCTAATAAAGACACCAATTCTTCTTTCACTATTTTAACGAATAATTCACTGGGCTTTAAACTTTTTCGAACCTCTTCCCCTAAAGCTTTTTCTTTAACATTATTAACAAATTCTTTAACAACTTTATAATTAACGTCCGCTTCTAGAAGCGC
>DUPI01000086.1 GCA_012838395.1 Mollicutes bacterium | reverse complement strand
TTTTCATCAACAGGGTTTTCAGTAATTTTTAATTCAATATATTTAATAGTTAAACTATTACCAATCAAATCATAAATACTTGTTCCTGATGCTTTGCTTTGATAAATAATTTGACCAACCTTTGCATTATTATAATCTGCATCGCCCTCTTTTATAGGAACTTCAATAATATTAATGCTTAAATTATATTTTCTTAACCAGTCTTTAAAATACGAATATTCTTTGTCTACAAAATTTGGTAACAAACATAAACTGTGCTCCTTGTTTTCTTCTAAGGAACAATTTGGAATAATATCCGGTTTTTTAGTAACATTTAGTGTTTTTACGACATCTATAGTAATGTCTTTTACATAATTAATATCCATATCAGCATAAGGCCTCTGAGCAATAATTTGACCAACAACATGATTAGGATTATCAGAAGTTACATGATTAATATTTAATTTAAAATTATTTCTATTAGCATATTCAACTGCTTTTATTTCTTGGCTACCAATAAAACTCGGTAACAAGGGTATAGCAGCTTCATTATAATAACCTTTACCAATTACTTTTTCTTCATATGGTTCATTAATACTGAATCTTAATGTTTTAATAACAGTTTTATCTTTTTTACCTAAATTAATATTCATGGCATCCGTAATATCTTGAATACTTCCTCTATAAGGAACAAAATTATAAAGATTAGCTCGCATACCTTGATTATCAAAGGCACTATAATCCATAATATATTTAGAATAACCACTAATATACAATCTTTGAAAACCTAATATTTCTTCTAAGTCCATTGCCCGTGATTTATCTAAAATATCTTTACCTATGTTATAAAATGACAAAATTTCACTTGTTTGCATATTAGTTTCCATACTATTACTAATAGTATCTAATATTTTATAAAGGGTATCAATTCGTTTAACACTTTTAGCTTTATTAAGCAAACCTTTTATTACTAATTGTTGGTTTTGACCTCTAACAAAATCATTAACTTCGTCAATTCCCCAACCTTCACCACAAATTCGACTATTATTTTTTCGATTACGCGATAGCGCTAATGCTTGTTCTCCATTCAACGTTTGCACGCCTTTTTTTACATACACTATGTTTTTTCCCCAACGGCGTTTACTATCCTGTTCACAAAAAGTATATGGAACATCTACTTCTATTCCACCAAGAGCATCAACTAGTTTTACAACACCCTTGAAATTAATTTTAAAATAATAATCAATATCTATATCTAAAAAGTTTTCAATGGTTTCAATCATACAATCTTCACCATACCAAGCGGCATGAGTTATTTTGTTTTTCCTTTTACCGTTAAAACAAGTAATCGGTACGTAACTGTCTCTCGGGATACTAACAATGGTTGTATTTAAGGTTTTAGGATTAAAAGTTAAAACCATTAAAGCATCACCGTTAAAGGTTCCTGAAGATATATCTTCAGCTTTCGAATCAACACCCATTAAGAGCATTGTAAACGGTTTATCAATCATTTTTCCACGATTACTTACTTTACGCGCAATCTGTTTCCCTTCAGTATAAATAATTTTTGTTTTTTCTAATATTTCATTAATTGTTTCTACATTTTCAAACATTATTCGATAATTCGTTGGAACAAAAATATACTCAACTTCTTTTTTATCTAGAGCTTCAATTAATAATAAATAACTATCAAAATAAACAACTTCATTAGTAAGTTTTTTATTTTTAATAATATCTTTAGGTATTTGAAAACCATCGACACTGTTTTCATCATTTAAAATCCCGATTTTGGCATCTCCTATTTTAGTAATTGACTTAACAGGATTATTAATATCCGTCACTAAGCTCGTCGAATAAGTTGCATACACATTACTAACATTACTAAGTTTTGAATATATTTTATTAACATTAAAAGATACAAAACCCGATATTGCAATATATATAATAATTAGCATTAAAAAAGTAATATATTTAACCTTGTTATGCTTAATCAACATTCGAACAGCTGACCAAGCAAATAATAACCAAATTAATATAATAACAACAATAACAATAATCCTAAGTATGTTCTCAATTCCCGATAAAAGGAATATAGAATAAATTAAATGTATGTTTAATATTGTTAATAACATTACTAAAATAAGGTTAGTATAAAATTTATATTTACTTTTTTTAAGTTTCATAAAAATATCTCTCATGTTAACCTCCAAATCAACAATAACATTATATAATGTTTTTCCAAAATACACAAGAAATAATAATCTAAAAATTAAAGTTGACACTTTATTATTAAGTTTTACATTCGCAATTTTTTTTAATAAGAATAAGATATATAAAGATAAAATTTTATTGATTTTAATTTATTTCTTTGCTATAATGCTTATAGATGGGTCTATGGCCAAGTGGTAAGGCATGGGACTGCAACTCCCTGAGCGTCGGTTCAAATCCGGCTAGGCCCTCCAAATATTAAAATAAAGGCAAATTACATTGATGATTTGCTTTTTGTTATAAAAAAAATCAAATAATATAGACCACGCTTCCTTTTTATTAAAAGATTGCCTGAGAATTTTCATAACCCCAGCTAAAGTTATAATAAGCTAATAGTTTATTATAGTCAACGTTGAACGCAACAAAAAGCATCTATGAAAATCAAACTATATTATAGTTTGATTCAACCAAAATATAAGTATATATGTTCATATCTTTATATATACGTGCTATAATGTTTATGGTAAAACATATAAAAAAGATTAAAGAGGCAACAAAAAAATAATGATGATCAAGATTAGGAAAGTATAGATTTGTCAAAAATTTGAAGTGAAAAACATCCTATTTTAGATACTTATCATAGCATGGAAATATTGGCAAATATATAGAAAAAGGGAACGATTTATATACGGAATTTAAAGAAGATTATCAAATAACAAATCAAGAATATTTAAAAAGGAAGGAATAATTATGTTAGAAATTAAAAATCTTACTAAATTTTATAAAGATATAAAAGGTGTTGAAAATTTATCTTTACATATCAACAAAGGTGAAATTTTTGGTTTTATTGGTCCGAATGGAGCTGGTAAAAGCACAACCATCAAATGCATTATGAATCAAATTAATAAAACCTCTGGTGAAATATATATTAACAAAGTTTTAAATGACAAAAACAATGTTGAACTAAAAAAAATCATCGGTTACTTACCAGATGAAGTACATTTATACAATGATTTAACAGTTGAACAAATGTTAAATTATTCAAATAGTTTTTATGAAAAGGATTGTTCTAAAAAAATTAATTATTTGGTTGAAAAATTAAATATCGATACAAGAAAAAAAATAGAAGAACTATCTTTAGGTAATTTAAAAAAAATTGGTATTGTCCTAGCAATGATGCATGAACCTAAAATACTAATTTTAGATGAAGCTACTAGCGGTTTAGATCCTTTAATGAAAGAAACCTTCTATGAATTATTACTAGAAGAAAAAAATAAAGGTACAACCATTTTCTTTTCTTCACATAATTTAAACGAAATTAAAAAAATTTGTGATCGTGTAGGAATTATTAAAGACGCTCATTTGGTATCAGTTGAAACCATCAATGAATTATCAAGTAATAATTTAGAAATAATAACCATTGTCTCAAACGATGCTGATAAAATTAAAAAAGAATTAAATCAAGAATTAATTAGGGAAGAAGACAGTAAACTAAAATTTATTTATAAAGATAATATCAATAATTTAATAAAATTATTAAGCCGATATAATATAGAAAAAATATTAATTGAAGAACCATCAATCGAAGAAATCTTCATACACTACTATAATTAAGGAGGTAGACATGTTAAAACGAGAATTAAGAATAACAAAAAAAGGATTAATTATTTGGACTTCTATTTGTTTATTGTTATTTTTCATTACTTATGTTACATATTTCAATATGAATGGTAACGAAAGTTCTAAAGCATTAAAAGAAATGTTAGCAATTATGCCTGATGAATTGCTTAAAATGTTTAATATGGACATTGTTGATATCGACACCGTATTCGGTTGGTTTAAAACTGAAGGTTATACTTTCATTACTCTATTTACGTGCTTATATTCAGCAATTCTTGGTTCGAATATTTTGTTAAAAGAAGAAAGTGACAAAACCATTGAATTTTTACATTCAAAACCAATTACTAGAAGTAATATTATCAGCGCTAAAATTTGGTGTGGTTTAATAAATATTTTAATCATGTTTACAGTAATAACAATATTTAACATTATAGGAATGAGTATTAGTAATAATTTAGAAATTAAATTATTCTTACTATTAAGTTTAACCCCCCTTTTATCCGCCTTACCTTTTTTCTTTATCAGCATGTATATTTCAACCTTTTTCAAAAAAACCTCTACCACAAATAGTATTGGTATTGGATTTGTATTTGTTAGTTATTTTCTACAAATAATATCCGCAATTAGTGATAAAGTTGATTTTATTAAATATACTTCAGTATTTACATTATCCGACGGAAGAAACATCATCATTAACAACAGTTTAAATTATTTAGCAATTCTAATTTCAATTACGGTTGTTAGTATTAGTTGTTATGGTATATATAGGCGCTATAATAATAAAGAATTAGTTTAAATACAAAACTCACAAACGTGAGTTTTTATTATATTCAATATTAATAAAAACAATATCTCAAAGATGAATAACTTGGCACTTTACAAATTAAAAAAAATACGATATAATTTATACACGCAGGTGTGGTCCAATGGTAGAATGTCGCCTTGCCAAGGCGAAGACGCGGGTTCGATTCCCGTCACTTGCTCCAAATTGTTGATTAATTGATGCTTAATTGCATCATTTTTTTATATTCAAATCCCACTCGTTGCTAATTAATTGTATTTTATTTGTTGTTTTTTAAACATTTATATTAGATTTATTTTTGAAATAATTTCTAATATATTTTTTCATTGTGAGTAATGTATACTTTTCTCCATCTACGAAGAATAAATCATTGTCTTCATGATATTCGTCATAGTGTAACACCAATAAATTATATCCATTTTTACTAAATACTAATCTGTGCGGAGTAATCGCATGGACACTAACATTATCAAACATAACAATATAGCCATCATAATAATCAATCTTTATTCCATTGTGTTTAGCCATCTTATTATTTAACGCTTCTTTTGTATCCTCATTAAATATCATTCTTTCTACTGAAGCCTTGCAAATATTATCACCTCCAGAAGTTAATTATTAACTTCAAACAAACAATACTGCAGACTTTCAATAAAGTCCAGTAATAATTGAATAAAAAAATATTATATACCAAAGTTCTTCCAATAAACTTGTATATAATATTTAAATTCATCGCTTTATTTTTCTTCAATATTTATTAAAGCATCATATGATTTAGACAATGTTTGATTTGCTAATTCACACTTAATCAATATTCTTAATTTTGCTAAAATTTCATCGTTAGAATTAACAACATAATCAATACCATTTATATTTAAATCTGTATATTTTAAATATTCAGGAATTGAACTTCTTGGAACTTCAACATCATAAGGTTGATATTTACTTTTTATTTCATTTAATAATTTGTTAACTTCAATAATATCTTCTTCACTTAGATTAAAAGGAATAGAACATTCTAAAGTAGCTTTATCTTTAATTTTTTCATCAATACAAAAACTTATAAAAGTTCTAACATTAGCATTTCCACCTGCTAATTTAAATTCTACAACATCACTAAAAATACTACCTTTTCCATATTTGCCATTATATATTCTACTTGAAATTATAATATTTTGAATGTATCCTTTTTTAAATGGAATATTAAATGGTAAACCGACTCTTTGATTTTCATATTCCCCAAAATTCAAATATAATCCAACTTCTTTTAATTTTCCAATAACTAAATTATCAATCTTAAACATAGTTTTAGTATCAAGTTTTCTATTTAATAATGCAGATATAGAAGTTTCTATATCATCATCTAAATTTTGAATATCAAGAACTAGTTTTTTTGAAATTTCTTCAACGTTAATGTTTTCTTCTCTAAAAAATTCATCTTTAACACTTTTTAAATCATCTCTTCTTTGAATAATTTGTCTTGTGAATTCATTAAATTTAACACTATCTTTTGCAAGATTTTCTAAATCACTAATTCCTTGTACTTCATCTTCATATGTTGCTTTAACAAAATTATCTATTGTAGTGTACCAAAACGGGTCATTATTTCCTAATAATCTTTTTAGTCTTTCTTCATAAGTCATATTTATCTACCTACTTTCATAACTATTATAACATATATTTTTGAATATTCATCCCTCAAAATTGCCTTTGCTGAATGATTGTATTATTTGCTGTCATTTAATGTGCAAAAGATAAATTAATGTTTTGTTGATTGATTATATTAATATTTGTTGAATGAAATAAAAATTGTTTAAGAAAATATAAAATTGAAATTATTCATTTAATCAGCAATATAAAATTACGATTTATGGTATTTTCTTCTTGTTACTTTTTGTACAAAGCTATTAAACCTTTGAGGAGAATCAAAACAACAAACCCTTTATTTACAAGGATTTTATTTTTAAAGGGGTTTGGAAGCATACTCTCATTCGCTCCATTTATGAAATAAGGTCAATCGAAAGATTGATTTTTTTATTAATAAGAATACTACATTCTAAAAGTTTTTCTTAATTGTTTTTTACTTTTAATATTACTAGCTAGCATTTTATCAAATATATACTCATTAATTTTTAGATCACTTAATCCATCTTTGGGGGATAAAACCATTTTTACATATTCCTCGTGAACATCATCTTCAATTTCTATATGTTTTTGGTTAATAGAAAGTGGTATTACACCCCTAACATCATAGTAAAAACTA
>DUPI01000085.1 GCA_012838395.1 Mollicutes bacterium | reverse complement strand
ACATAACCGTCCATTTTAGCATAAACCGTATCATCACTACCAATTCCTACGTTTTTACCAGGATAAACTTTCGTACCACGTTGACGGTATAAAATAGAGCCACCCGTTACAAACTCACCGTCTGCAGCTTTCGCACCTAATCTTTTAGCGATTGAGTCGCGTCCATTTCTAGTCGAACCTTGCCCCTTCTTTTGAGCAAATAGTTGAATATTTAATTGTAATAATTTTGCCATATGGGCACCTCCTTAATTTACATTAATATTTTTGGGATATTTCATTTTAAGTTCTTTTAATAAATCAATCATATTATTTACTAAAGTTTTTGTTACATTATCATGTTTTAACATTTTAATTTTAATAAAACCATCAGCATCTTCATATTCTAAACAATATTCATCAAGTTTTAATGCCGCATTAATACTTGTAATAACAATACTTGATACCGATGCACAGACAATATCATAACCAATGTCAGCAAAATTAGCATGACCTTTAATAGTTATTTCATCTATTAAATTATCAGTTTTTTTAATCCTTACTTTTATCATATTAGTTTTCTTTAACTTGTTTAATTAACACTTTAGTATATGGTTGACGATGACCTTGTTTTTTGCGGTATTTTTTCTTTGCTTTATACTTATAAACAATAATCTTTTTTTGTTTACCGTGTTTAACAACTTCACCTGTTACAGTCACATTTGATAAGTAAGGTCTTCCGGCAACACCATTCACCATTAATACTTTGTCAAAAACAACTTCTTCTCCTGTTTCTTGGTCTAGCTTTTCAAGATATAGAACAGTTCCCTCTTCTACATAATATTGCTTCCCACCTGTTTCAATAACAGCTTTCATTTTTCTACCTCCTTAGTTCTCAGACTCGCCATTAAGGTACATTAATTGTTTCAACCTATTCTGTGCGGTTGTAGAGTAAGGCTCTACACAATATAGAATTTTACCATAAGTCCTACCGATTGTCAAATTTTTTTCTAAGTATTTCTTCTTCATAAAAGTTATTACCCACTTTAAAAAGATGTTTATAATCACGATACATTTGGGTTAACTTAATTCCCTTTATAAGTTTTATTTTTTCCTTGATTTTTGTAATGTCATTATTCACATTATCACCTATAAAATAATATGAAAAAAGGTCTTAGTATAGACCTTAATCAATTTTTAATATCTTATGTTTTTTACTAATCTTATCGGTAACAATATACATCACCACACTATATATTATATTCAATATCAATGTTTTAGAAATAGTTGAAAATAAATAATCATAGTTAAAAGTTTTATAACCAATAATCCACAATATAAAATAACTTATGATTAAATAAACAATAATGTTAATTGCTGTTATTATCATCACGTTTATAAAATTATTCGATAAGGTTATATTAATTAATTTAATTATAAGTCCAATAATGATAAAAATAATCATATTAAAAAATAAAGTGTTCGTAAAAATAACATCGTATATTAATCCAGTAATACCACAATATTTAATATATCTTATATCATCATTTATAAAATAAGGATAAATAATAACCAATGAAACGATGGAAAATAACGGAGTGAAGTAAGTACCTATAGGAATTAAATTAGATAAGATACTCTCTAAAAGTAATGATATACTAATAATAAAACCAATCATTCCTCTATTACCTCTCGTTTTAAAACAGTTACATAGTTAATTTTATTAAAATCAACATCTGATTTGACTTCCACTATTTTAGCAAGATCAAAATTATCGGTTCTGACTTGTTTAACTTTACCAACAATTATTCCACTTGGAAAATAATCACCAAGACCAGTAGTAGTTACTACTGAACCTTCCTTAATATCCGTGTTTTGATCAATTCCTTCGACTATAAATACTTTATTACTAAGATCATAATTAACTAATAACCCTAGTATATAGTCATTATTATTTTTAATTTTAACTGATATTTTATCAGTTATTTCATCACTAGTTAATAATTTCACAGCACTATTAAAATTACTAACTTTAGTAATTTTTCCGATTAATCCTTCATTAACAATAACTGGCATATCAACTTTTATTCCATTTTTAGATCCTTTATCAATGGTTATTGTATCATACCATATGCCTACATTACGATTAATAACTGTAGCATTTAAATAACTTTCCTTGTTTAAAGTATTATTTAAATTAAGGATTTTTTGCATTTCTTTTAATTGAAACTCTAACTCTTCTTTTTTAGCTTCTAACAAATCATAATTATTACTTTTATTCTTTAACTCTTGGTATTTATCATACATTTCTTGTTTTTCTCGATTTTCAACAATTTTCTTTTTAACTAACTTTATAGGTGAATATACGATTTTATTAACAAAAAGACCAGTATCTTTAATTAAACCTTCAATCTTGGTTAAGCTTCGCTTATCATTAACTGTGTTATAAATAATTCCTAGTCCAATAACAACTGCTAAAAAAATTAAAACTATCCATTGTTTTTTTATTCTATTTCTTCTTCGCATATAATCACCACATACATTATAATATATTTTGGTTGTTTTTACCACCAATTAAATTATTTTCATAAAAACTATAATAACCAGTATTACCAATAATAACGTGATCAATAATTTCAATACCTAAAATTTGACCAATATAAACTAATCTATCGGTTAGGGCAATATCTTCATTAGAAGGAACAAGGTTACCACTAGGATGATTGTGAATACAAATAATAGATGAAGCACTTAACAAATAAGCTTCTTTAAACACCTCTCGCGGATGAACTATACTTTGATTTAAAGTTCCTTTAAATAATAATTTATCTTCGATAACACGTTTATTATTATCTAAATAAATACAATAAAAGTGTTCCTGAAATTGATTTTTAAAAATATCCTTATAATATTTATAAACTAACAAAGAAGATGTTATTTTTAAATTTTGGATAGTTGCAACTTCTTGATTAATTCGTTTAGATAATTCAATAACTGCTAAAAGAGTACACGCTTTAGCCTCTCCTATTCCTTTAATCTTAGTAAGTTCAGACAAATTAAGTTTTGGTAAGTTTCTAATTCCACCAACTTGGGATAATAATTTGGTAGATAATATTTTAGCTGAAGCTTCTCTTGTTCCTGTTTTCAAAATAATAGCTAACAATTCTTCGTTACTTAAACTGTAAACACCGAAGTTTTTTAATCTTTCACGAGGTCGATCAATAGCAGGTATATCTTTAATTCTAATATTCATCGTTACCTAACTCCTCATATTTTTCTAAAACCTGACGACAAACTGATTTAATTGTATCATCGTCTGTTGTTTGGTCTAATAAAAGATCATAGTATTCTATCATTTCTAAAAAATCTTTATTAGAAACATTATATTCCTTTATATAAGTATCATATCCCTCTTTTTTAAAATATCCTTTTAATTTGTTAGCATTATCCTCATTACTAGTAATTCCAATAAATACATAATATAAACCATCATTTAAATTATAAATATAATAATTTAAATTTTTAGTATTATTTTTCATATTCTCTTCTGTCGAATAAACACCGTATTGAATAAAATATAAATCCTTTCCGCTTTTAAAAACTGGTGTAATATTTTGTTTGTTTTCATATTGATTTAGCATAAATTTAGACAATAAAAAACCGATAACAACACATAGCACAACTGGTATTATATATTTTTTCATATTATCACCAATTATATTATTATATATTTGTTTATCAGTTTTTGTCGTTTTATTAATTAATTATATCTTTTATCTTATTAATAAGCTCATCAGTATGAATGTCACAACTTACTTGGTTATTTCTTAATTTTAATTCCACTAAATCATCTTTAATTTTATTACCAATTGTTACTTTTACCGGAATTCCAATTAAATCAATATCATTAAATTTCACACCTGGACGAACTTCGCGATCATCTAAAACCGTCTCAATACCTAAAGAATTTAATTTATCATACAATTCATTAGCAAAAGTATTTTGTTGTTCATCAGCTGTATTAATTAAAATGATAGCTACTTTAAATGGGGCAACATTCATTGGCCAAACAATACCAAACTCATCATTATTTTGTTCAACAATACTAGCCATGATTCTTTCAATTCCTATGCCATAGCACCCCATTACAGTTGGTTTTAAATTATTGTTTTCATCAGCGTAATATAAATTTAAATCTTCAGAATATTTTGTTCCTAACTTAAAAGTATTTCCAATTTCAATTCCTTTTTTAAACACTAGTGGTGCTAAACATTTAGGGCAAGGATCCCCTTCTAAAACTTCTTTAATATCTCCTTTTAAAAGATATTCAAAATCAGAGAGATTAACATTCTTATAGTGATAATCACTTTGATTCGCACCAACAATAAAGTTTTTCATATTAGCAACATCATTATCAATAATAATCGGTATAGCTAATTCAATTGGTCCCGCAAAACCAACTTTAGCGCCAGTAATGGATATTACCTCTTCTGGTAGAGCTAGTTCAATACTAGTCCCTTTTAATAATTTCATTACTTTAGTTTCGTTAACTTCACGGTCACCCGGTACTAAACAAGCATAAAATTTATCATCTATTTTATATAGTAATGTTTTTACAAACTTCGAAGCAGGTTCTTTTAACATATTAGCAACTTCTTCAATCGTGCCAGCATTTGGTGTTTCAACCAATTCTTTTATTAATTCTTTATCATTCTCAATTACCTGATTAACACAAGCACTTACTTCAATATTTGAGGCATAGTCACATTTTGAGCACAGCACCAAAGTATCTTCACCAATTGGTGCAATAGCTTGAAATTCTTCCGAAAGAAGCCCCCCCATCGCCCCAGTGTCAGCAGTAACAATTTTATAATCTAATCCCATACGATTAAATATTTTTTGATAGGCTTCAAACATTTTTTGATAAGATTTATCCAATCCATTATAATCCATATCAAAACTATAAGCATCTTTCATAATAAATTCTCTAATTCGAATAAGTCCAAAACGCGGACGTGGTTCATCACGATATTTAAGTCCTACTTGATATAAATTAAAAGGAAAATCTTTATACGATTTGATTTTTTCTTTGGCAGCCATAACAAAAAGTTCTTCATGAGTGGGACCTAAAACATAATTACGTTTGTAGCGGTCTTGTAAGGAAAACATACTGTCCCCAAAAACATCACGACGGCCGCTGTCAACATAAATATCTTCCGGCATCAAATTGGGCATAATCAATTCACAAGCGCCAGCCTTATTCATCTCTTCACGAACTATTTTTTCAATATTATTAAGGACTTTAAAACCGAGCGGCATATACATATAGATTCCGTTTCCGATTTTTTTAATCATTCCACTTCGAACTAATAAATTACCACTAATTGATTCCTCATCTTTAATATTTTCTCTAATTGTATAAAAGAAACTTGATCTTAATTTCATCTTTCTTCACTCCATCTTAATTTATAATATTATAACATAATAAATTAATTATAACAAAACTTATCTATCTAATATTTTTTTGAATATTTAACCCTTTTTAATCCATAATAATGGCGAAAGGATTGATTATATGGATAAAGTACCACAAATGATATCTACTAAAGATTTATCTTATTTATCAGATATGTTTGAATGGCATTTTGTTGCCAGTAAAAAATGTGAACACTACGCTAATGAAGTAACTGACGAAGAAATTAAAAAGGCTCTACAAAAAGTTGCCAAGATGCACGCTAATTACTGTCAAAAAATTGTAACAATATTAAGTTAGGAGGAACTATGAATAATAATACTGTACAAAACCCCAAAACAGAGCTAGTACAAACACCAGAAATGAATGATTGTGATTATTTAAACGATGTTTTAAGCACTGAAAAATGTATATCCGATAATCTTTCAATCGCACTTAATGAAGCTAGTAATGACAATCTATTTAATGAAATTTTACCAATGTTTAATGATAGCAAAAAAGCCGCTAGAGAATTATTTTACCTTTT
>DUPI01000084.1 GCA_012838395.1 Mollicutes bacterium | reverse complement strand
TTTCAATACATCTAGCACAATAAGTAGTTATTCTTGTTCCATGCTTATTAGAATAACTATCAATTCCTTTAATTAGACCAATTGTACCAATACTTATTAAGTCATCAACATCTTCTTTGTTATGATCATACTTCTTAACAATATGAGCCACTAATCTAAGATTATGTTCAATTAATTTGTTTCTAACATCCAAATCCCCTTCTTGGGCTTTTTGAATACATATCTCTTCTTCTTCCTTAGGTAAAGGTTCTGGAAAGACATTATTTGAATAAGCGGCAGTAAACAAATAAAAATCTTTAAATAATTTTTTCAAAAACTTTAAAATCACAAAATCACTCCTAATAAATAATATGTATTTAACCAAATAAAAAGAGATACTAATTTGTATCCCTTAATATAATTTTACATATTTTTAATTAACAACTTCATGACAGCGATTACAAATTTCATCTGTCATATCCTTATCAGTAAAGTAGTTCCAACATCTTTCACATTTGTGTCCATCAAATGGTTCTACTTTAACTTTAATTGAGTTATATTTGGGTAAATCTTCTTCAGTTAAAACAACTTCTGAAACGATTAATAATAGTTTTAACTCTTCTTTTAATTTATTAATCATTTCTAAATGTTTACCAGAAGCATTAATATATACTCTAGCTTCTAACCCTTTACCAATTAATTTATCATTACGCGCTTCTTCTAAGGCTTTGAAAATATCATCTTTAATATCAAAGAATAATTCCCATTCACTTAAGATTTCTTCACTATTAGAATAATTTCTTGGTTCTGGATTTCTTTCTAAATGAACACTATCTAATTTTTCACCAGGTAATAACTGATATACTTCTTCACTAGTGTGTGGTAAGATTGGTGCTAAAAGTCTAATTAACGATGTCAGTGTTTCATACAATACCGTTTGCACACTTCTTCTTTTTAGTGAATCTTGTTTTTCAATATATAAAATATCTTTTGTAAAATCTAAATAGAAATTTGATAAGGTGAAGGCAACAAAATTATTAACAATTTTATAGACTTCTTGGAAATTAAAGTGTTCATAAGCATCTTTTAATTCCTTAATTACTTCATCTAATTTAACCATCATGTATTGATTATAATAAGACATATCTTCTAATTTTACTTTATCAGTTACAGGATTAAAATCATATAAGTTTCCTAACATAAAGCGATAAGTATTTCTAATTTTACGATAACTCTCTTTAACTTGAGTTATTAAATCATCACTAATTCTAACATCTTCTTTATAATCAACGCTAGCAACCCATAGTCTTAAAATATCAGCACCATTTTGCTTAATCATTTTTAATGGATCAATAACATTTCCTGAACTTTTACTCATTTTAAGTCCTTTACCATCTAGCACAAATCCATGTGATACAACTTGCTTGTATGGGCTTTTTCCATGAACAGCAACACCACAAATTAATGATGAATTAAACCATCCGCGATATTGATCTGATCCTTCTAAATAAATATCAGCTGGATAATCTAAACCGCGATTTAATAATACTCCGGTATGACTTGATCCAGAATCAAACCAAACATCCATAATATCTTCTTCCTTAGTAAACTCACCATTTGGACTAGCTGGATTAGTATAACCCGCTGGTAATAATTCTTTAGCTGTTTTAGAAAACCAAATATTTGAACCATGTTCTCTAAACAAATCAGCTACATGCATCATTACGTCGTAATCAATAATTTCACTACCATCTTCATTATAGAAAATTGGAATTGGCACACCCCAAACACGCTGACGAGAAATACACCAGTCTCCACGGTCTCTAATCATGTTATATAATCTTTGCTCACCCCACTCAGGTAACCATTTAATATTATTTTTAATTTCATTTAATAATTCATCACGAATCTTATCTATACTACAAAACCACTGTGCGGTCGCTCGGAAGATTACTGGTTTTTTAGTTCGCCAATCATGTGGATACGAGTGTTTAATCATTTCTAATTTTAATAAAACACCTAGTTCTTCTAACTCTTTAGCAATTGCTTTATTAGCATCTTCGAAGAATAAACCTTCAAATTTACCCGAATCAGCAGTTAATACACCTTGGTCATCAACCCCGTTAATCATTCCTAAGTTGTATTCTTTTCCTACTATAAAGTCTTCTTCACCATAACCAGGTGCAGTATGAACAAGTCCTGTACCAGCATCTAAAGTAACGTGATCACCGACAATTACTGGTGAAATTCTATCCATGAAAACATGCTTATATTTAACATTTTCTAATTTCGAACCTTCAAATGACGAGACAAGTTCATAGTTTTCCCACTCAAATAATTTTGCTAGTTCTTCTAATAAATCTTTAGCAATAATGTACTTTTTAGCATTAACTAAAACTTTAACATATTCAAATTCTCCACCCACAGCAATTCCTAAGTTTCCAGGTAAGGTCCAAGCTGTTGTTGTCCAAATAACTAAGTTATCACCTTCATCAACAAAATCATTACCTTCAACTACTGGAAATGCTACATAAAGCGAAGCATCACGGCGTTCCTTGTATTCAATTTCCGCCTCAGCGAGTGCTGACTCACTACTAGGACTCCAATAAACTGGTTTCAATCCTTTAAAAATTAAACCTTTTTTAGCCATAACAGCAAATACTTCGATTTGTTTTGCTTCAAACTCTTTAGACATTGTGATATATGGATTATCCCAGTCTGCAATAACATTTAAAGCTTTAAATTGCTTTTTTTGATTATTAATTTGCTCATTAGCATAATTTTCGCATAATTTTCGAAACTCAGCTTTCCCCATTTCTTTTCGATTAATCCCCGTATTAGTTACAGCTGTTTCAATTGGTAAACCATGAACATCCCAACCTGGAATATATGTAACTTTATACCCTTCTAACATTTTGTAACGATTAATAAAGTCTTTTAAAACTTTATTAAGGGCATGACCAATATGAATATTACCATTAGCATATGGTGGCCCGTCATGAAGTAAAAATGGTTTCCCATCTTTATTGTTTTCTAAAATTTTATTATACAAATCCATTTCATCCCAACGTTGACGTTGTAGTTCTTCATTAACTGGTAAATTACCTCTCATCTGAAAATCAGTTTTAGGCATTAATAATGTATCTTTATATTCCATAATATCTCTCCTTGTCATATTAATTTATTATATTAAAAAAAACCAGTCCTGTTAAGGACGAGTTTTCCCGCGGTACCACCTTATTTTATTAAAACACTTAATACTATAACGCGTTACCGTTTTTATCTTATCCATAAAAAACATCAGGAGTGATCTATATATTATCTCCCTGTTAGTTTCCACCTAGCACTAACTCTCTATAAGTATTAATAATATACCGTCTCCATTACCTGTTATAATTCGATTTTTTCAATATCATCAACTATTTCTAACTGAGTTTCGATAATATCTCTTAACCGTCTCTTAAATATATTAACATTACGTTTTAACATATTAACTTCTAATTCAGTTTTTTCTGCTCTAAGTAATGCTTCATTAACAATCCTACTTGCATTTTGTTTTGCCTCTTCCAAAAGAATAGTACTCTCTTGATGAGCTGACAATTTTATTTGTTCTGAAGTTTTTTGAGCCATTAAAAGCGCTTTATTAAGCGTTCCTTCCATGCGTTCATATTGTTCTACTTTATCTTTCAAACGGACATTTTCCTGAGCAATCTTTTCTAACTCTATTATTTTCGAGTCACGATCTTTGATTTCCTCAATCATTTCTTCTACTTGTTTTATTATTTGATCTAAAAATCTATTAACTTCATCAGGAT
>DUPI01000083.1 GCA_012838395.1 Mollicutes bacterium | reverse complement strand
TAAAACCAATATTATTTAGTATGGCATTTTTAAAAGAAAACATATAATTGAAATTATTATTTTTAATGCTATCAAAAAATCCAATTATACTTTTTTCAATTAATGTTTGGTCTGTTTTATTTAAAATAGTAATATAAAAAGCACCAGCTATAACTGCAATAATGCTTAAACCTAATAAAAATATAATTATTTGTTTGTTTGTTTTTAAGATCGATTTTAGTTTGTCCAATTTTATTTTCATATTCCACCTCATTTAATAATATTATAATTTATAAATTTTATTCCTTTTTTTATAAATTTGTATTATAATATTAATAGAGGTGAATAAATATGGCTAAAAAAACAAAAAAGAGAAAGGAAATTAATGTTCAAAGATTAGTAGCAATTTTCTTATTAATTATTATGATTTTATCATTTGGAGCATCTTTAATAATTAGATTTTAAATAACGAGAATAACTCGTTTTTTTATTGCTTTGTTAATATTGATAACAAGATTATTGATAGTTGTGACCGCCTGACCGTTTACTTCAATTATAATATCGCCAACTCTTAATCCTGCGTCTTTCGCTGGATATGTGTTGTTAACTTTATATTGGCCAACAATCATAACACCTTCTGAATTTAATTCAATTCCAATATTCTCGCCACCTGGGATAATGTAATCAGAATAGGCTAAAACATAATTCGGAAAAATGGAGATTACTAGAAGAAAAGTAAGGCATGTTTTTTTGATTTTAGAAAAAATCATAACCCACTTCCTTTAAACTACAAGCTACAATATTATTATGGCTATAAATGAAAAAAATACCTATGGTATTATTTCTCAACTTCCAAGTTTTCTGTTTCACCGTTTTCTAAAACTATTTTAGCAATGGCATCTTCAACATTTTTTAATTGTTCATCACATTCTTTAACTAATTTCATAGCTTTGGTATATTTTTCAATTGAATCTTCTAAATCAGCATTTCCTGACTCGAGTTCATTAATTATTTTTTCTAATTCTTTAATTTTTTCCTCAAATTTCATTTCTTTAGTTGCCATTTGACACTTCCTTCCCTTCTACCTTAGTAGTTATAATCCCGTCATAAAATTTTATTTTTAATTTGGTATCAATATTTATATCATCAACACTTTTAACTATTTTATTATCTATATAAGTTAAAGTATATCCTCTTTTTAAAATACTTAATGGATTAAGTAATTCTAGTTTGGATATAATATTAGTAAGTTCTAATTTTTTGGGTTTGTATAAATGAATAGGATTTAACAAAATATTATTATTTTTAAAATTATTTAATAAAACCTTATTTCTTTCTAATTTATAACTTAACAATTGATTAATTTTTTCGATAATATTATCTAATTTTTGTTGTTTGTTTTCATACATAATCATGGGGTTTTTTATTACAAAAGAATTTTTAACACTATCTAAATATAATTTTTTAAAATTAATTTGATTATAAATACTTTCGTTTAATCTAATTGCTATTTGATTAAGGTTATGAGTTAAATCAACAATATTAGGAACAGCCAATTCAGCAGCAGCTGTTGGGGTTGGTGCTCTTAAATCAGATACAAAATCACTAATTGTATAATCGATTTCATGACCCACAGCGCTTATAATAGGTATTCTTGAGTTAAATATCGCTCTAGCTACTATTTCTTCGTTAAAAGGCCATAAATCTTCAATTGAGCCACCACCACGCCCAACAATTAAAACATCAAGATCATGATCGTTAGCTTGTTCGATTTTTTTCACAATATCTGGTGCAGCATTATCACCTTGGACTAAACTAGGAAATAATAATATTTCGCAAATAGGAAATCTCCTTTTAATCGTTGAAATAATATCTTTAACAGCAGCTCCAGTTGCAGCTGTTACGACACCTACCCTATTAGGAATTTTAGGTATTGGTTTTTTATGAACTTGTTCAAATAAACCTTCTTTAGATAATTTTTCTTTCAATTGTTCAAAAGCAATATGTAAATTACCAAGACCATCCTCTAACATTTCGTCTATATAAATTTGGTAATTTCCAGTTGCTTCATATATACTTATTCTTCCTCTTACTAAAACTTTCATACCTTCCGTAGGAGTGAAGAGTAATTTTTTGTTATTACTACTAAACATTATCGCATTAATTTTACTATATTCATCTTTTAATGAAAAATAAAAATGACCAGTTGTATGTGCTTTAAAATTTGATATTTCACCTTTTAAATAAACTGTTTTTAAATTAACATCACTATCAAATTTAAACTTTAAATATTTAGTTAAGGCTTCAACAGTTAAATACTTATTCTTCATCTTATCCCTACTTACTATGATATAGTTTGTCTAATGATGCATTAATCATTTTTTTAACACTATCATCACTATAAATTTTTGCTAATTCTACCGCTTCGTTAATAGCAACAATATCTGGTGTATCAGTATACATTAATTCGTAAATACCTATTCTTAATATGGCCTGATCTGTATTACCTAAACGATCAATCCTCCAATTGTTTAACGCTTTATTAGCTAGTTCATCAATTTCTGTTTGATGAGTTATTACACCATAAACAACATCTTTAACAAAGTCATTATCTATTTCTAACGCTTCCTTAATTACATCGTCTACATTATATTCTATCTTGTTTTTTTTATATACATTTATTTGATAAAGGATTGTCATTATTTTTTTTCTAAGTTCACTTCTATTAAGTTGTTCCATTCAAATCACCTATATCTATTTTAGCACAAATTATATTAAAACAAAAGAAAATAGTAATCTTTAGTAGTAACTAAATCTTACTATTTTTTAAAAAACAAATTATTTAATATATCTTTCGCCTTGACCACGATAAAGCATTACAATCGGCCATATTGAAGTATATATAATCATAATAACTAGAAAAATCCAGCCAATCACGGGAATAATAAGCAATAATAGCCAAATATACGGTGATAGATAAACTTCTTTACCAGGAACTTTTAATTTCGCACAAACTTGACAATTTATTTGAATGTAAAATATAGTTAACATAATAAAAAATGGGAAAAAGAAACAAGAAAATCCAAGTAACCAATATTGCCATTTTGTATACCACGCATCTTTGTTATAAACATCAAGTAGAGCTCCTAATAAAATATTGCTTGTACCATTACCAAAAATAAACAACAATAACCAAATCCACCAATTTTCTTTCTTTAAAATCTTCATAATTCTACCTCCTCTTTTGGTTCTTCATTCATCTTTTGTTTTAATTTATATAATGTATTTAATGCTTCCATTGGAGTAATCTCCAAGGGATTAATTTTTTCTAATTCTTGTTCAACTAATGATTTTTCTGGTCTAACTATTTCATCGAGTGGTAATGTTTGTTGAATTTTAACATCTCTTTTTACTTCATTAGTTTCATAAACTTTCAAAATTGTACTTGCTCGATCTATTAAACTTTTTGGTAAATTAGCAAGCTTAGCAACATGAATTCCATAACTTTTATCAACACTACCATCTTTAATTTTATGTAAGAAAGTAAGATTACCTTTTTCTTCATAAGCACTAACATGAATGTTTTTTAATTTTTCTAAATTATCTTCTAAATCTGTTAATTCATGATAATGCGTTGAAAATAATGTTTTAGCTTTAATGTTATTGTGAATATGTTCAATTATAGCTTGAGCGAGAGCCATGCCATCAAAGGTTGCTGTTCCTCTTCCAAGTTCATCAAATAATATTAAGCTATTTGCAGTAGCATTACTTATGGCATGATTTGCTTCCTTCATTTCTACCATAAACGTGGATTCACCACTAACTAAATCATCACTGGCCCCAATTCGTGTATATATAGCATCAAATACTGGGATTACAGCCTCGCTAGCAGGAACAAACGATCCAATTTGAGCCATAATAACCGTTACTGCTACTTGCCTCATATAAGTTGATTTACCAGCCATATTAGGCCCCGTTATTAATAGTATATCGGTATTTTTATCCATTATGATATTATTTGGTACAAACTCTGATTCAATAACTTTTTCTACAACAGGATGACGATTCGAAGTTATATTGATAAATCTCTCATCGGTTAGAAGCGGTCTTACATAATTATTTTCTTCAGCAACTGTACTAAATGATTGCAACACATCTATTTCACTAATTGTTTTAGAAACTTCTTGTAAGTCAGGAATATATTTTTTAATTTTATCTCTAATAGAAATAAACAACTCATATTCAAGTTCAATTATTTTTTCTTCAGCATTTAATATTAAAGCTTCTTTTTCTTTTAAAATTGGA
Organism: Mollicutes bacterium; assembly: GCA_012838395.1. Classification (GTDB taxonomy): domain Bacteria; phylum Bacillota_I; class Bacilli_A; order RF39; family UBA660; genus DUPI01. Next base: position 2,666 of record DUPI01000083.1, on the reverse strand, counting down.
CTTATATATCTTTCACAATTGCTTAAGGTTTGCTTTCGTTCATAACCAAATTCATCTTTAACAAGTGAGATATTACCTTTAGAAATCTCAATATAATAACCAAAGACTTTATTATATCCAATTTTTAAATTTTTAATACCAGTTCGTTCTTTTTCTTCATTTTCAAATCTAGCTAAAAAGTCTTTACCACCTTTGCGTAATTCTTTTAATTCATCTAATTCACTATTATAACCAGTTTTAATTAAATACCCTTCTTTAATACCAATAGGTGGTGTTTCATAAATACTAGTTTCCAATAATTGATATAAGTCTTCCAATCTATTAATGTTTTTATGATATTTAATTTGGTTTAAAATATTAGAAATAGTTGGTAATACTTTTAAGGAATTTTTTAACTGAATTAAATCTCTAGCATTAGAATTCCCAAACGCAATTCTACCACTTAATCTTTCTAAATCATATACCTCTTGCAATGCTTCTTGTAAATCACTTTTTAATATAAACTCTTTGATTAAAGTATCAACAACATCATATCTTTTATTAATTTTATCCTTATTTATTAGTGGGGCTTCAATATATTTTTTAAGTAATCTGGATCCCATTGCTGTTTTAGTTTTATCAAGTAACCATATTAATGAATTAGTTCGTTGTTTTAAACGTAGAGTTTCCACTAACTCCAAGTTGCGCTTAGTATGTAGATCCATTTTTAAGTATTGATTGTGTTTTCTAATAACTGCTTTTTGAAAATGACTTAGATTCCTCTTTTGAGTATCGTCAATATAACTAAGTATATGTTTAATTGTTTCAATCATTCTAACATCTTCTAAATCGTTATATATATGATTATACAAAGGAACATCATACGTTTCGTGAGTAGTAACTATTAATTTAAATTGTCGCTCTAAAATGGATGTAATATTCTTATCAACCTTATCTGTTACCACCACTTCCTTAAGCCCTATATTAACAACTTCACTTACAACTTTACTAATGTTTTGATCCACAATTTGAACAATAATTTCACCAGTAGAAATATCAGTATAACTAAGACCATACGCTTGATTGAAATAAACAAGATTTCCAATATAATTGTTTTCGTATTCAATTAATGATTCATCATTAATTACAGTTCCTTTACTAATTACTTGAACAACATCGCGTTTAACAATTCCTTTTACATTTTTTGCATCTTCTAATTGCTCACAAATACCAACTTTATATCCCAAATTAACTAGCTTTTCAATATATATTTGTGAAGAATGATGAGGAATACCACACATTGGGATTCGTTCTTCTAATCCTGCACTTTTGCCAGTTAAGGTTAGTTCTAATAATCTTGATACTAAAATAGCGTCCTCAAAAAACATTTCATAAAAATCACCTAAACGAAAGAATATAATAACATCTTCGTATTTGTTTTTTATATCAACGTATTGTTTCATCATTGGTGTTAATTTTGAGAGGTTTACTTCACTACGTTTCATTTCATCACCTACTCTAATTTTATCAAAAAAAAGTGGATTAGTCCACTCATTATAAAATAGTTCCAATATATTTTAGCACTAATTGTTCTGTAAATATTCAATTGCATCATCTAATGTATTAACTGGCACCACTGTTATATCGTATTTTTTTTCTAATTTAACTTCCATAACATCTTCATAATTTTGACCAGCAGGAACAAAGAATATATCTGCATCAGCCTTAACAGCACCTTTTATTTTATATTTAACTCCACCAATTTCACCAACATTTCCATATTGATCGATAGAACCAGTACCAATAATTTTTCTATTTTGACTTAATTTTGATCCTGTTAATGTATCATAAATAGCTAAGCTCATCATAAAACCACCTGATGGTCCACCTTCAGTGCCTTTGAATTTAAACTCAATTTTAGGAATAGTTTCCAATTCTTGATCAACTGAAATTAAAATACCTATCATTAAATTATTTTTATTGTTAATAATTGTCGCTGATTTAGTAGTTATTTTATCATCTCGTTTAATTTGAATGTCTATTTTTTGATTCGCTTTAAATGATTTAATAAGGTCATGAATTTGGGCCAAATCATCAATTTCCTCATTATTTATTTTTAGTATTTTATCACCAATTTTTAAATCTGTTTTAGCTAGTTCATCAATATAGGTTACATAAAAATTTTTCCTAATTATATTTGTTTTTTTATTTGCCTTATTATAAGCTAAAATAATGGCTTGTTGATTTGCTTCTTTTAACATCATTTGATCTCTAAACTTAACATCTTCTTTGTTTTCATTAGGAAGAACAACTTCTTCTTTTTTTATTACATCCCAATTTTTATTAAAATAAGAATAAATTAAAGTTGGTATTGTTGCTGGAATTTCATAAACATAAGCCATATTAAAAGCGTTTTTAGTAATTTGATGATCAGCAATAGAAATTTTACTGCGAATATCAACTGATCCACCAGGAGTATTAATATAATAAGGTAATTTTATAGTCATTAAGAAAAAACCTATTAAAATTCCGATTATGTAGAGATAATTGTTTTTTACTAATTTTATTATTTGGTCATATAATTTATTAAACATGGTTGTCAAATCCTTTCTAGTATTAACTATAGATAAGCAAAGGTGTTTTTATGAAAAGAAAAATAGTCACTGTCGTTATTTTGTTAGTTTTAG
>DUPI01000082.1 GCA_012838395.1 Mollicutes bacterium | reverse complement strand
TCACTTATTTAGCGCATTATTATGGTGAATTAGATATTATTCATCCTTTTAGAGAAGGTAATGGACGAGTCCAACGCGAATTTTTTAGGCAATATATGAGCTATATTAACAAAAATACAAATCTTAAAAACTACAAATTAGAATATAGTAAGTGGTCAAAGGAAGATAAACAAATGCTAATAACGGGATGTGTTCACAGTGCTTGTAGTGGTGATACGTCGATATTGAAAGAAATTTTATCTAAAACTCTTGTCAAGACAAATGAACAGAAACTAAGTAGAATAAAATAATTATGAATGCTGGCGTTAATTAATTCACTGCAGTTAAATAAATATTAAAAGACAGACTTATAATTTAAGTCTTTTTATGTTATGATTAAGTAGGTGGTAAAATGAATCTAGATACTTTAAACGAACAACAAAAAAAAGCAGTTACAACAACCGAAGGTCCTCTATTAGTTTTAGCTGGGGCTGGAAGTGGAAAAACCAAAGTATTAACAACTAGAATTGCATATTTAATTAAAGAAAAAGGTATTGATCCAGATTCTATTTTAGCCATTACTTTTACTAATAAAGCAGCAAAAGAAATGAAGGATAGAGTTGTAAATATTTTGGGACCAAGTGCTTATGGAATTCAAATTTCAACATTCCACTCTTTTGGATTGTCAATTATTAGGGAACATTATGAAAAACTAGGATATAAAAGAAATTTTACAATTTTAGATAGTGATGATTCTTTAACAATGATAAAAAAAATAATGCGAGAATTAAACCTCGATACTCAAATTTATAACCCTAGAAGCATTAGAAATATTATTAGTGGTAATAAAAATGGGATGGTTGATTCAAATGGTTATGAGAAATTCGTACATACAGAATTTGATGAAAAAGTTTTACAAATATTTAAGAAATATGAAAAAAGTTTATTTGAGGGCAATTCATTAGATTTTGATGATTTGTTATTACTTCCGTTAGTTCTTTTTAAAAAAAATCCAGCAATTTTACAACAAAATCAAGAAAAATATCAATATATTTTAATAGATGAATATCAAGATACTAATGAAGTACAGTATTTATTAACTAAAATGATAAGTGCTAAATATAAAAATATATGCGTAGTTGGTGATGAGTCACAATCTATTTATTCTTTTAGAGGTGCTAATTATCGCAATATTTTAAATTTTGAAAAGGATTATAAGAATCCTGAAATAATATTACTTGAAAAAAATTATCGCTCAACTCAAAATATTTTAAATGTTGCCAATAATATTATTTCTAATAATACTCAAAAGAAAGATAAAAATTTATGGACCGATAATGAAGAGGGTCCTAAAGTTGTTTATCACCAATCCTACAATGAGAAGGATGAGGCTTTATATGTTGTAGATAAAATAGCCGAGCTATTAGAAAAAGGCGTTAATGAACGTGATATTGCTGTGTTATATCGAACTAATGCCCAATCAAGAGTGATTGAAGAGGCGATGCTTCGTACTAACATTCCATATAAAATTGTTGGTAGTGTTTACTTTTATAATCGAAAAGAAATAAAAGATTTAATTGCTTATTTAAAAGTTATTCACAACACTGCTGATAATATTAATTTACTTAGAGTTATTAATGTTCCAAGAAGAGGAATTGGGGCTAAGACGATTGAAAGATTATCTGATTCGGCTTATTTAAATAATACTTCAATATATGATGCTATAAAAGATGGTAAAGAGTTAATTTTCAAAAATATTATTGAAGAAATAAGAGAAGTAATGAGCGATTTAACATTAACTGAGTTAGTTGACTTAGTACTTGAAAAAAGTGGCCTTAATCAGTCTCTTTCTCTTGAAAAAACAATAGAGTCAGAAATAAGACTTGAAAACCTTAGAGAGTTTAGAACAATTACTAAGGAATTCGAAGAACGACATGGTATAATATCATTAGAAGAGTTTTTATATGAGATAAGTCTTGTGGCTGATGTTGAAGAATATAAAAATAATGATAATGTTGTAACTTTGATGACAGTTCACTCAGCTAAAGGATTAGAGTTTGATTATGTGTTTATTGTTGGATTAGAAGAAGGTATATTTCCTCATATGAATTCAAGTGATAGCACTGATGAAATCGAAGAAGAAAGACGTTTATGTTATGTTGCTGTTACTCGCGCAAAAAAGGCATTGCGGTTGGTTAATACAAAGAAAAGAACAATATATGGAATTACTAATTTTAGTTTACCAAGTCGATTTATTAGTGAAATTGATGATGAATACTTAGAAGTTGAATTAGTTGAAGATAATTTTGAAATTAATAATAACTATAAAATTGATGAAACAGTTGAATATTCTATTGGTGATAAAGTTAGTCATGATATTTTTGGGAAAGGATATGTTGTTGGAATCGATGGTAAAATTTTAACGATTGCTTTTTCAAATCAACATGGTATCAAGAAATTAATGAAAGGTCACAAAAGTATAAAGAAAGGGTGAAATTATGAATTTTTTGTTAAAAATATACAAATGGTTTGAAAAGTTAATTCAACCTCTTCACGATTGGATATTAGAAAACCATGGTAATCCTCTTTTATGGATTGGGGTATTTATTGGTTCCGTTTTAATCTTTTCCTTTGTCTATGATAGATTAAGAAAAGAGTAAAAGCATTATTTTAACAGTAGCTATAGTAATGAAATTTTTCCCAATGCCAAAATTAAAAGAACAAGTTATATAATATAATCAGATAAGTAGAAATGCTTATCTATTTTCTTTATATAAAAAACCGGCTGTGATATAATAATAGAAGGTGATGGTTATGGCACGTAAGCGAATAAAGGAACTTATAAAATTAATTAATCAAGCTAATTATGATTACTATGCTTTGGATAATCCAACAATAAGTGATCAAGAATATGATCGATATATGCAAGAACTTATTAATTTAGAAGAAAAGTACCCTGAATTCATAATTAATGAAAGTCCTACTAAGCGAGTGGGTGGAACAGTTGTTGAACAATTTTCTAAGGTTATTCATAAAAATCCAATGTTAAGTTTAGGAAATGTTTTTAATGAATCAGAAATTATTGCTTTCGATGAACGAGTAAAAAAAGAACTAGCCAACCCCTCGTATGTTTGCGAACTTAAAATTGATGGTTTAGCTGTGTCATTAATTTATGAAAAGGGTGAATTGGTGAAAGGTGTAACTAGAGGAGATGGTATTGTTGGTGAGGATGTTACCCATAATGTTGTAACTGTAAAAACAATTCCTTTAAAACTAAAAGAACCAGTTGATATTGAAGTTCGTGGCGAAATATATATGGGTAAAGAAGTTTTTGATAAACTTAATCAAGAGCGAGAATTAGAAAAATTGCCCCCATTGGCTAATCCGCGTAATGCTGCTGCCGGAAGCATTCGTCAGTTAGATTCTAAGATTGCTGCTAAAAGAAGATTAGATTGTTTTGTTTACCATATTCCTAATGCTGGGGTTTATAATATAAATAGCCACTACGAAACAATTAAGTATATGAAAAAACTAGGGTTTAACGTTAATCCTAATATAAAAAAGGCTAATAATATTAATGAAGTTTTAGATTTTGTGAAACATTGGGATAGTAATCGTGAAACTTTACCATATGAAATTGATGGTATTGTTATTAAAGTTGATGATATTAATGAACAATTAAAATTAGGATATACAGCTAGGTATCCAAAGTGGGCGACAGCGTATAAATTTAAAGCGATGGAAGTTATAACGAAAATAAAAGATATTATTTTTACTGTTGGAAGAACAGGTCAAGTAACTCCGAATGCTGTTTTAGAACCAGTAAGGGTAGCTGGTTCGGTGGTTTCTAAAGCGACTCTTCATAACGAGGATTATGTTAAAGAGCGCGACATTAAAATCAATGATCAGGTAGTTGTTAGAAAAGCCGGTGATGTTATTCCGGAAGTTGTAAACCCAGTTAAGGAAAGAAGAGATGGTACAGAGGTTGACTTTGAAATGATTAGCAATTGTCCAATTTGTCATAGTAAACTGCATAGAAAAGCCAATATGTCAGCATATTACTGTTTAAATGAAGATTGTGATGCTAAAAAGCAAGAAGCTTTGATTCATTATGTTAGTCGGGATGCTATGAATATTGAAGGTTTTGGTGAACGAATTATTGAAGATTTTTATAACCTGGGTTATTTAAAAAGTGTTAGTGATTTTTATGAGTTAGATAAATATAAAGATGAGTTAATGAAACTAGAAGGTTTTGGTGAAAAAAGTATTAATAACTTATTAAATAACATTAAAAGCAGTAAAAATAATTCTTTAGAAAAACTTTTGTTTGCCTTAGGCATTAGATATGTTGGTAGCAAAACTGCTAAGATACTAGCGAGTCATTTTAAAGAAATTGATAGTTTAATCAATACTAATTATGATGAATTAATCGCAATTAAAGAGATTGGCGAAGCTATATCTAATAGTGTTGTTACTTATTTTAGTAATGTGGAAAATCTTCAATTAATTGAAAGGTTAAAGAAGCATCATTTGAATATGAAATATTTGGGTCAAGAACAACTTGAAAATGAAATGTTTAATAACAAAACATTTGTTTTAACAGGTGGTTTATCAAATATTACTAGAGGTGAAGCCAAAGAATTAATTGAAAGATATGGTGGAACGGTATCTAATAGTGTTAGTAAAAAAACAGATGTTGTAATTGTTGGAGAAAATCCAGGTAGTAAATATGAAAAAGCCAAGGAATTAAATATAATTACTTGGAATGAACAACAATTTAGTGAAATCATTAAAAATATTAATTAAAACATTGTGTTTATAAAAATTAAAAGGTGGTAATTAAGGTGGACTTTTATCATCTTTTATATTATAATAAATGTCAATTTTAGTAGGAGGTGGATTGTTATGAAAATGAATTTACCAGTAGTACTGCTTAAAGGTATTGTTTTATTGCCTAACAATGAAATACGTTTGGAATTTGATGGTACTGTTAGTAAAAGTGTATTAGATGTTGCTGAACTATTTCACGATAATAATATATTAGTTGTAAGTCAAGATAACCTATTAGAAGAACTTCCCAAAATAAGTGAACTTCCTAAAATAGGTGCGATTTCAAAAATTATTCATAAACTTGAGTTGCCAAATGGTAATATTAGGGTGGTTATAAGAGGAAATAATCGTGGACTAGTTCATGACTATTTAAATTTAGATAAAGGTTCTGATGTTTTAGAAGCAATTGTCAGTCCGTTTTTAGAAGCAGAATTAGAAGAAGATGAAGAAATAATTTTAACCAAAAAGTTATATCGCGAAATAGAAGAGTATATTAAAGGTATACCGTACATTAGTAATAATATTTTAGGGATTATTGAGGATATAGACAAACTATCAGAAATGACTGATGTTTTAGCATCTTTTCTCCCTATTAAATTAGAGCGAATTCAAAAATATTTATATACCACTGACGTTAAAAAACGAGCAACAATGATATTAGAAGATATTTATGATGGCAAAAAAATATATGATATTGAAAAATCGATTGATCAAAAAGTAAAAAAAGAAATTGATACCAATCAAAAAGAATACTTGCTTAGAGAAAAAATCAAAGCCATTAAAGAAGAACTTGGGGATATTTCCTCTAAAGATGAAGAAATTGAAAAGATGAAGGAAAAAATCAAACAATTAGATGCTCCGAATAAAATTATAGAGCGTCTAAATTCTGAAGTAACTAGATATGAAGGTCTTTCTCAAACTTCTCCGGAAGCTAATATAGTTAGAAATTATATTGATTGGTTATTAAATTTACCATGGAATGTTGCTACGGATGACAATGAAAATTTAAAAGAGGTTAGAAAAAAACTTGATGAATCACATTATGGACTAGAAAAGGTTAAACTACGAATTGTTGAATATTTAGCCGTAAAACAAATGACTAATAGTTTGAGAAGTCCAATTTTATGTTTAGTTGGTCCACCCGGTGTTGGTAAAACAAGTTTAGCCTTTAGTATTGCATCGGCTATTAATCGTAATTTTGTTAAAATGTCTGTTGGTGGTGTTAATGATGAAGCAGAAATTGTTGGACATCGTCGTGCTTATATAGGGGCAAGTCCGGGAAGGATAATCCAATCGCTAAAAAAAGCTAAAAGCTCTAATCCGGTCTTTTTAATTGACGAAATTGATAAGATGACCAAAGATTTTAAAGGAGATCCAGCTAGTTGTTTATTAGAAGTTTTAGACCCTGAACAAAACAAGCATTTTAGTGATAATTATATAGAGGAAGATTATGATTTATCTAATGTTATGTTTATTGCAACGGCTAATTACATTGATGATATACCAGAGGCTTTAAAAGATCGTTTAGAAATCGTTTACTTATCAGGATATACCGAATATGAAAAAATTGATATAGCTAAACGTCATTTAATTGCTAAGGTTTGTAAAGAACACGGCTTGAAAACTTCAAAAATATATTTTAGTAATGATGTTTTACTATACATTATAAGAGGATATACTAAGGAAGCGGGAGTTAGAGAACTTGAACGTCAATTATCTACTATTGTTAGAAAAATTGTTTCAGATATTGTTGTTGAAAATGTTGACAAAGCAAAATATCGAATAAGTATAAAAGCTGTTACTCAATATTTAGGAAAGATAAAATATAATTTTAACGAAATTAATAAAACTTCAAAAATAGGAGTGGTTAACGGTTTAGCATATACTAATTTTGGTGGCGATACTTTGGCAATTGAAGTTAATTTTTATAAAGGCTCTGGTAATTTGGTACTGACAGGTTCCTTAGGAGAGATTATGAAAGAAAGTGCCCATATTGCACTTAGTTATATTAAATCTAATTACAAATACTTTGGAATTGATTATGATAAATTGACTAAAAATGATATTCATATTCACGTGCCTGAAGGAGCAATACCAAAAGATGGGCCAAGTGCAGGTATTACTTTAACAACCGCGCTAATAAGTGCTTTTACTAGTAAAAAAATACCAGCTAATTTAGCAATGACTGGTGAGATTACTTTAAGAGGAAACATTTTGCCTATTGGTGGTCTTAAAGAAAAAAGTATTGGTGCCAATCGTAATGGTATTAAAAAAATAATAATTCCTTATGGCAATTTAAATGATTTAGATGAACTTCCAAAAGAAATAAAGGATAATATTGATTACATTGCAGTTAAAGATTATAAAGAAGTATTGAATGTTTTAAGTGAAGATAATGCCCTAAGTAAAGTTTAGAAATTAAACTTTACTTTTTTCATATTTATGAAAGTTATTCATATAATTAAATGAAATAGAGAGGGTGATATTTTTGAAAAAAATAATTCCGTTTAAAAAAGAGATTATTTTTAAAACTAATTTGTCAGAAATTACAAGTATCTCACTTGAACATACATTACAAGTGGATAAGAATAATAGGGTAACAGGGGAATTTATTGTAAGTGGCGAGTACAAGATGGTCGATACAAGTGTTAATGTTGAGTCTTTCTCTTTTAATATACCGTTTGAAGTTAATGTTGATGAAAAATATATAATTGATAATGTTATTGTTGATATATATGATTTTTGTTATGAGATAATAACTAATTTAAGGAGTATATAAAAATTTTTAAATATGAAGATAGCTACAAACAAGACAAATATATATTTAAGTAGTTCTTTAATTTTGTCAGACATTTTTATCACCTAGTATAAT
>DUPI01000019.1 GCA_012838395.1 Mollicutes bacterium | reverse complement strand
TGGTAGCGACGGAGGGGATCGAACCCCCGACCTTCCGGGTATGAACCGGACGCTCTAGCCAGCTGAGCTACATCGCCAAATAAATGACAATATAATAATAACAAAAATACTCACTAAATGCAAGTATTTCCCATAAATATTTAGAAAAAAATAAAATTAAAAAGTTTAGCAACAATTGCTTGTGATAAGGGAACTTGATATAAAAATTTAGGGCATGTTGATTCAATCGCCCTTTCCATTGTTCTAACAACTGATGTTAAAGAATTTCTTTCAACTAAATTAAATAATCTGTTTTCCGTTTTTCTAATTTCCTCTATACAATTACTAAAATAACTGTCTTTATTCATCCAAACATATTTATTATCTAACATAACTTGATTTGAACCCGTATAATATGCACCAGGTTCAACTAAAATTACTTTTACATCAGTATCCAATAATTTTAATTCATTATTTAAAGTAAACATTAAATTACTAATTGCTGATTTAGTAGCACCATAAACCCCTAAAAAATTAATTGGCGTTAGCCTTATTAATGAAGACATAACTATTATTCTACCTTTGTTTTTTTTAATCATTTGTTTAAAAACCTTTTGAATCAATTCAAAGTTAGAAAAAACATTTACTTCAAAATTATGGCGGACTAAAGACATAGGTATTTCAACGATTGATCCCCCTTCTCCAGTAGCAGCATTACAAACTAATATATCAATGTCTAATCCTTCAATTTTCATTAAGTCATTTTTGTTAGTAATATCAATTTTTAAACAAATAACATTTTCATAATTTTTATATGTTTTTTGAGCCATTTCTAATTGTTTTTCTGTATGAACAGTTAGATAGATGATATATTTTTTGTTTAATAATCGTTTAATAGTAGCATGGGCAATGCCACTACGAGCACCAGTAAATAATATTTTTTTCATTTGACCACCACTAATATTATTAACGCTTATCAAGAAGTTATAAGAAAAAAACATCAATAATTTGATGTTTTTAATAATTATAAATAGTTTTGAGCTTTTTCTTCAAAGAATGAACCTGGATGATCACAAACTGGACAATGTTCTAAAGCCTTATTTCCACGATGTTCATGTCCACAGTTACGACATACCCAAACTTTTTCTTCTCCTTTTTCAAATACTTTATTAGTTTTAACATTTTCTAATAAAACTCTATAACGCTCTTCGTGTTCTTTTTCAATTTTAGCAACACCTTCGAATAATCTAGCAATGTCATCAAAACCTTCTTCTTTTGCTGTTTGCGCAAATTCATTATACATTTCAGTCCATTCATAATTTTCACCAAGAGCAGCATCTAATAAATTAACTTCTGTACTTGGCACTGAACCACCATATAATAATTTAAACCATATTTTAGCGTGCTCTTTTTCATTGTTAGCAGTTTCTTCAAAGATTGCTGCTATTTGCTCATATCCATCCTTTTTAGCACGTGAAGCATAATAATTATACTTAGTTCTTGCTTGAGCTTCACCAGCAAATGCTTCCCTTAAATTTTTTTCTGTTCTACTTCCTTTTAATTCCATAAATAACTTACCTTCCTTTTCTATTTTTATTATTTTCGTAGCATTTCACTACGTTATTTAATAACATTACGACAGTCATTGGACCGACACCTTTAGGAACTGGTGTGATCAAGGACACTTTATCATAGACATCTTCAAAATCAACATCACCATAAAGTTTACCATCTACTTTATTAATTCCTACATCAATTATAACAGTATCCTTTTTTATCATTGACTTATTTATTAAATGTTTATGCCCTACAGCTGCGATCAAAACATCAGCTTGTTTGGTATAAGATTTTAAATCTAAAGTTTTTGAATGACATACTGTTACAGTAGCATTTTTCTTTAAACATAAGAAGATTAATGGTTTGCTAACTAGGTTACTTCTTCCCACTATAACAACATGTTTACCTTCTAAGCTGACATTATAATGTTCTAATAAAGTCATAATCCCTAATGGGGTACAAGGAATAATTCCAGTTGTACTGGTAATTAGTTTTCCCATATTAGTCCCAGTTAAACCATCAACATCTTTTTTAGGATTAATGGTTTCTAGAACACTTTGTTCATTAAGATGTTTTGGTAATGGTAACTGAACAATTATTCCAGTAATGCTTAAATCATTATTTAACTCTTTAATATTATTAATTAATTCAGTCTCAGATACATTACTATCAAATTTTAAATGTTTAAATTTAATTCCAACTTCAGTTGCAGCTTTTTCTTTTGAACGAATATAAACATTACTTGCTTCGTCATTACCAACTTGCACGACAGCTAAAGTTAATTTTTCATCTAAAGAACTAATTTCTTGTTTTATTTGTTCTTTAATTTTAAAACTAATTAATTTACCATCAATTATTTTAGTCATTTTATCACCTATTCATATAACGGGTAATTATTAGTTAAAGTAATAACCTCTTGTTTTAATTTTTCTAATAAAGCACTATCGTCTTTATTTTTTAAAGCTTTAGCTATTAGGTTTCCAATTATTTCAAATTCCTTTTCCTTAAAACCACGAGTCGTCATTGCTGGACTTCCTAATCTAATACCACTTGTAACAAATGGTGATTTCTTGTCATAAGGGATCGTATTTTTATTAACGGTTATATTAATTGAATCTAATATCGTTTCGGCTTCCTTACCCGTTATTCCAATTGACATGGTATCAACCAATAATAAATGATTATCTGTCCCATCTGATATTATTTTAAAGCCATTATCTTTTAAAACATCGGCCAATTTTTTAGCATTTTTAATAACTTGTTGTTGATAACTAATAAATTCAGGTTGCAAGGCCTCATAAAAGCATTGAGCTTTAGCAGCAATAACATGCATTAAGGGACCACCTTGAATCCCTGGAAAGATTACTTTATCAATCTTTTTAGCAATTTCTTCATTATTTGTTAAGATTAATCCCCCTCTGGGACCTCTTAAAGTTTTATGAGTGGTACTAGTTACCACATCAGCGTATAAAATTGGATTAGGATGCAAATCAGCAGCAACTAAACCAGCAATGTGCGCCATATCAACCATTAAATAGGCACCTACTTTATCAGCAATTTCACGAAACTTTTTAAAATCAATAATTCTCGAATAAGCACTGGCTCCAGCAACAATTAATTTTGGTTTTTCTTTTAGTGCTAAAGATAACACCTCATCATAATCAATGACTTCGGTGTCTTTATTGACATTATAAGAAACAATCGTGTAATCCATTCCACTAAAATTAATGGAATGACCATGTGTTAAATGTCCACCATGACTTAAATTCATTCCCATAATTTTGTCGCCATGATTAAGTAAAGCTTTATACACAGCCATATTGGCGCTACTGCCTGAATGTGCTTGCACATTAGCATAAATTGATCCAAATAATTTATTGGCATATTCAATTGCTTTTTCTTCGAAAATATCGATATATTCACAGCCACCATAATATCTTTTTTTAGGATATCCTTCAGCATATTTGTTAGTTAAAATACTTCCTTGTAAAGTTAATACTTCTTTGGATACAAAGTTTTCTGAAGCAATTAATTCGATATTATTTTGTTGTCTTTTCGTTTCTAGTTGTAAAGCTTCTCTTAAAATTTTATCCATACTATTATCTCCTAATAATAATTAACGTTTCTTTGTTCAAAAAATGATTTTGGATGATGACAAACCGGACATAATTTTAATGCTTTTGGCCCATAATGGATATGTCCACAATTACGACAAACCCATTCTATTTTTTCATCCTTCTCAAACACTTTATTAGTTTTAACATTTTCTAGTAAAACTCTATAACGTTCTTCGTGTTCTTTTTCTACTTTAGCGACACCTTCGAATAATCTAGCGATGTCATCAAATCCTTCTTCTTTAGCTATTCTTGCAAATTCATCATACATTTCAGTCCACTCATAATTTTCTCCAAGGGCTGCATCTAATAAATTAGCCTCGGTATTCGGAATTGACCCTCCATGTAATAGTTTAAACCATATTTTAGCATGTTCTTTTTCATTGTTAGCTGTTTCTTCAAATAAAGCAGCTATTTGCTCATATCCATCCTTTTTCGCACGCGATGCGTAATAATTATACTTAGTTCTAGCTTGGGTTTCACCAGCAAAGGCTTCCCATAAATTTTTTTCTGTTTTACTACCTTTTAATTCCATAACATCTTACCTACCTTTCTCCTTTTGACATTCAAAACATATTCCAATAAAAACTATATTATGGGAAATTATCTCATAATTAGTTAATTTTTTAATTTTATCACTAATTGGCAACATTAAATCTTTATTTATATCAATAATTTCTTCACAATTATTACAATATAAGTGACAATGTTCTTGATAAATTTTATCAAAACGATCAATCTTGTTTGGAAGAATGATTCTTCTTATTAAGTTTGATTCACATAATTGATTTAAATTTCGATAAACAGTTCCCAGACTAATGTTTGGCATATCTTTTTGAACAGCCTTATAGACCATGTCAGCTGTTGGGTGTTCATGACTATTTAAAACATAATTTAAAATTAATTCGCGCTGTTTGGAATATTTCATAATTCACCTCAACTAGTAACCATTACTACATTTAAAGTATACTACATGTTCTTAGATGAGTCAATAAAATTTATGATTTTTCAAAAAGAAATGTATTTAACATCATCAAAGTAAATTATTAAATGTGAAGTTTAATGATAAGTTATTGACTAGATAAACAAATTGAAATAATTAATATTATCCAATACTAAGAAAATGAGTTATGCCTTTAAATACAAAAGGATAACTCATTTTCACTGTAGAACTCAAACTTTTAACTATATATTATTTAACGACATTTCTTAATTTTGGAAATTCATTTTCTGATATTGT
>DUPI01000018.1 GCA_012838395.1 Mollicutes bacterium | reverse complement strand
CACCCTCATGGGGACTCTAGTATATATGATGCCATGGTTAGAATGAGCCAATGGTGGAAGCAAAATATTACTTATGTTGATATGCAAGGTAATAATGGCTCGATGGATGGGGATTCTCCTGCGGCGATGCGTTATACCGAAGCTAAACTTTCTAAAATAAGTAATGAGTTATTAAAAGATATAGATAAAGAAACAGTTGCTTGGGCTCCAAACTATGATGATACAACAACTGAACCAACAGTATTACCTGCTAAATATCCCAACTTGTTAGTTAATGGTTCAACAGGTATTAGTGCTGGATATGCAACTAATATCCCGCCACATAACTTAGGCGAAGTAATCGATGCTACTATAAAAAGAATTGATAGTCCAAATTGTTATTTAGATACAATTTTAGAAATTATTAAAGGACCAGATTTTCCAACTGGAGCGATCGTTGAGGGCAAAAAGGGAATAGAAGATGCCTACAAAACAGGTCGTGGAAGAATTATTGTTAAATCAAAATATGAAGTAGTAAAAAACAAAGGTAAAGAACAAATTATAATTACTGAAATTCCATTTGATGTTAACAAAGCCACACTTGTTAAAAAAATGGATGATATTAGAATTGATAAAAAGATTGATGGTATAGCGGATGTTCGAGATGAATCAGATAGGGATGGACTGACGATTGCTGTTGATCTGAAAAAGGGTGCTGATGTAAATTTAATTATAAATTATTTATTGAAAAACACCGATTTACAAGTTTCATATAATTTTAATATGGTTGCTATTGTAAATAGAAGACCCATGACTTTAGGAGTACTAGAAATTCTTGATGCTTATATTGTTCACCAAAAGGAAGTTATTACAAGAAGAACTACTTTTGATTTAAAACATGCTAAAGCTCGTGTTCATATTGTCGAAGGTTTAATTAAAGCTTTATCAATTTTAGATGAAGTTATTAAAACAATTAGAACTAGTAAAAATAAAGCTGATGCTAAGGAAAACTTGATAATTAAATTTGAATTTAGTGAACTACAAGCTGAAGCTATTGTTATGTTACAACTATATAAATTAACTAATACCGATGTAACCGAATTAATTGAAGAAAATAAAAGATTACAACTAATTATAAAAGGATTAGAAGAAATTTTAAATGATGAAAACAAATTAAAAAATGTTATGAAAGAAGAGTTGCGAAAAATTAAAAAGGAATATTCTATTCCTAGAAAAACTGAAATCAAAGATGAAATAACGGAAATTAAAATTGATCCAATAAAAATGATTCCAAAAGAAGATTGTATTGTGGTTGTGACTAATGAAGGGTACGTTAAACGAGTGTCACCTAGAAGTTATAATGCTAGTGAGAAAGAAACAACTATGTTAAAAGATGGAGATTATGTTATTGGTCTATATAATCTAACGACTTTAGATACGGTATTGTTATTTACCAACCTTGGGAATTATTTGTATTTACCAGTTATAGAAATTCCAGAATTAAAATGGGGTGATCTTGGTAAACACATTAGTAATATTATTACGACAACGGCTGGTGAAAATATCATCGGAAGTATTCCGGTAACTAATTTTGATGACGAACAAGTAATTACAACCTTTACTAAAAATGGTATGATTAAAAGAACTAATTTAAGTGAATTTAAAGTTCAAAGATATTCAAAACCAATTACTTGTATGCGCCTTAAAAAAGGTGATGAAGTTGTCAGTATTACTAATAATAGTGGTTCCGATATTTTCATTGCTACGAGAAATGGTTATGGTTTAAGATATAAAACTGAGGAAGTATCAGTTATTGGTATTAAAGCAGCTGGGGTTAAATCAATTGATCTGAAAAATGATTATGTTGTTAGTGGACATGTATTTGAAAATGAAGATTATCTAGTTGTAATAACTGATAAGGGAACAGCTAAAAGAGTTAGAATGTCTGACATAAAGCTTATATCACGTGCTCGAAAAGGTAATTTGATTATAAGAGATGTTAAAACTAATCCATATTATATTGTTGATACCTACATTGTGAGTGGTAAAAAAGACTTAGCTATTAAAACAAAGGATGTAATTAGTGAGTTTAAAGTAACGGAATTTCCAATTACTGATTGTTATTCAACGGGAACTTCTGTTACGAAGAAAAAGATTGATGGAGCCTTTATTATTGCTGAATTAGAAGATGTCTTAGAACAAAACTTTGAGGAAGAAATTAAGGAAGAAGAACCTGAAATAGTAGATTTAAATAACATTGATGAGAGAATTATGACAATTGATGATTTT
>DUPI01000017.1 GCA_012838395.1 Mollicutes bacterium | reverse complement strand
TTTATATTTTGAGCATTATTTTCCATTAGATTCTCCTTCTATATTTTTGTTTGTAAATAGCAATTTCAATTTTGAATTAAGTATATGATTAGTTAACGTTTCATATCTACTGTCATAAGCAAATGATTGCGGAGGAGTAAAGTCATACTCTTTTTTCAATAACAAAAGTGGCATATGATTGCTTATCTCATAAACAGAATGTATTTCATATGCATACTTTGATTTATAGCCAGAGTTGAACTCATCATTTCCGTCGCCTTGATATTTAATAAGGGTGGGATGCTTAATAAATTGATTTATTTTTATAATATATTTAAGCGAACTTACTGGAGCAGTTACATACACGAATATCGTATTAAACGGTTGCTTAGGAATATAATTTCTAAATTCGTGATTTTTAATTTGATTTACAATTTTTTGTGTTGCATTAGGATTAATGCTCATATATACAGCTTTATTATTCATATTTTTGAAACTCCTTAATAAAGTAATATATTGTATAATTTCTAAATAGCATATATGGATTTTCAAACCAAGTTTCCACTATTTTTAAAATTGTATTTAAACTTTCTATTCCTCTTATATTTTTTAATAAATGATAATTTATAAATTCTTGCGGGATGTCATTGTAAGCTCCTTTTTTCACATATAGTGATTTACTCATTTTTGCTCCAGACCAGTCCATAATCAATGGAGCATAGAATATAAAAGACATTTTTGATACATCATAGCCTAAATGAGAAGCTAATTTATATCTCATTTCTTCTTGATAAAAGCCGGCATAATCACTACCAGTTACTCTTAAAATTTGATAATCATAATCATCGCTATTATTAACAGTACTATAAAAAATGCCTCTTATTAAATTCCTTAATGGAGAATTGTACTCAAGTTTATGTGTTTCTGTTATAAAATTCACTCTATATTTACCGTGTACCGGGCACATAAAATAAATATAGTCGCCTATATACTCATTTTTAACGGAATGCTTGTCTGTTAAACCGCATTTAGGACACGAGCTTCTTACTCGTAAATTGTTGTATTTTGGATCTAGCCTCGAAGAGATAAATTCACGGTGATTTAAAATATTTTTAATAATAGGATAAATTTCTTTTGAATTATTAAATTCTGATTGATACCTTATTTCATATTCAATGCCAGTTATTTTAGAATAGTGGTTTAATATTTCGATGTATTCATCAAGATATTTGTTTATCTCTCCACTTGCTTCTAAAATTTTTTGATATTTTAAACCATTAATTGTTGATTCTTCGCCGGGAACGGTTTCAATAATTTCGTATAAAATAGATGCTTTTTTGTTAGATTTTTTTTCAAGTTGTAGAGCAAGTTCATAAGAAAGAGCAATCGTTATCAGCGTACCAAAATGAGGCGAGCTATTTACCTGTGCTCCTACGCTTATTTTAATATGATCTTTAGTCAATTGTTTTAATAGATATGGGATAATTTCTTTTTCAAACATATAGGATGCTCCACCTAACGGATGATGAACTATTCCATCTGTTTTAATATTCATTGTGTTTCCTCTCTTTCACTAAATTTATTTCTATCGCTAAAGCACTATATAATTTTTGTTTATCAAGAGAGTAATATTTTTCCATGTCATGATAATCAACCACATCAGTTTCTTTATACCCCATTGCTATTGGATCATACTGTTTATATAAAGTCTTAAAATCTGGAAATAAATTTAATTTAATTATTTCAACTAAGATCTCTTCTTGGGTTTCCAAGTTTGTAAAATTAATGTAATCACCCTCTTTTAATTTCTTTCGTTTTTCATCATTTAGTCTAAGTTCAATAGTTTTGCTTCTCTGACTAATAAGTTTAAAAGGTGAATCATTTAAATTCATCATATGAATAGTTTTTTCTGTCATTTTTCCTCCAATTACAATAAGTTTGTAAAAACTTTTTTTGATGAAACCCTTTAGTTATAAGGGATTGCTCGATTTCGGCCATATGAGCCGATCTCACAATTTATATTTGCCATGCTATCTTCCTCTCTATTAGTTTAATCTATAAAATAGTATAACATAAAAATAAGATAAACTAAAATTTATCTTATTTAACCATTCCAATTCTTTTAAATGGATAGAGTCTAAATTTGGTCTTACCAACAATATCATCAATATCAACCATACCAAAGAAACGACTATCCTTTGATTCACTTCGATTATCCCCTAGTACAAAATAATGATTATCAGGAATAACTTCATAACCCAACTCTTTTATATCAAAGCTACTTGTAATAGAATTTGAAAATGAATCTTCTATTAAGTTATCATTAACATACAACTGGTTATTAACATATTTTAAATGTTCTCCGGGAAGTCCAACAACTCTTTTAACCAGACGTTCACCATCAAACTTTAAAACAATAATATCAAAACGTTTAATATTTCGATTACCTTTAGTTAGTAACAATATTTCCCTATCGAATAATGTAGTTTTCATTGAATTACCATTTACTCTAACTGGCGTTATAATAAAAGTTCTAATCAAAACAACAATTAAAACAATAATAAGATAGGTTGATATTTCTTTTATTATTTTCATAATATCCTTGTCCTTATTCAAAAAGAAGACCTTAATACGGTCTAATTTCT
>DUPI01000081.1 GCA_012838395.1 Mollicutes bacterium | reverse complement strand
GTGGAGAACAATTAACTTTGGAATTAGATCATGCTATTTCGTTAATAAAAGATCAAGTAAATTCAATAGATAAACAAAAAATTATAAATATTGAAAATAAAAAAGCAGATATTTAAGCATAAAAAGGAAGTTAGATACTATCATATTACTTTCCTTTTTATTTTATCCCAATTTCTAGTAAACCAGGGTTATGATTTGTTGAAAATTATTATTAAATAAATATTCAGATAGAGTTGATTTTTTGCCAAAATATGATATAATAAGGCTTAATCTGGCGGAGTTATACTTGAGAAGAGATTTTTATAGGGGGAAAATATGATAAAAGAAAATCGTTTAAAACCATCTCAAGAAATGAGATGGCAAAAGTATCAAAGTGAAGAAGCTAAAAATATTTCGTTTCCAAAGATGTCTGTCTATGACTTGGTTAAAGAAGAAAACAAAAACAGAAAAGACAACATAGCTTTGGGTTTTTATGGCAATGAAATATGTTACGGCGAACTATTTGACAAAGTAGAAGAGACTATTGAGGGATTAAAAGGTAAAATTCAAGCAGGTGAAGTTGTGACCATTTCTGCACTAACAACGCCTGAGTTAATTTACTTATTTTATGCTTTAGGAGAAATTAGAGCAATTTCAAATATGGTGGACCCAAGAACTAGCCTTAAAGGATTGGCTGATTATATTAATGAGGCAGAATCTACTAAACTAGTTACCTTAAATTTATTTAATGATAATATAAAAGATATTTTTAATGCCTCAACAATTAGTGAAATTATTAATATTTCATTAAGGGATAGTGCTAAACAACTTCCTTTTAAATTAAACTTAGCTAGTCTAGTAACGGATGCTATTACAAAATTAAAATATAATGATGGAAAACACATTAAGTTTGAAGATTATATTCAAAATGACCAACAAGTCAAAGATGAATCTCCACTTCCAGAATACCAAGAAAATATACCGTTGACAATTGTTCATACTGGAGGAACGACTGGTATTCCTAAAGGAGTGTTATTGTCGCATGATACCTTTAATGTTATGGCTTGGCAATATAAATATTCAGGACTAGATTTGCAACCTCATCATAGATTTATGAATATGATGCCACCTTTTATTGCCTATGGATTAGATATGCTTCATATGCCACTAGTTATGGGACAAAGAGTTGATATTGTTTCTACTTTTAATCCGAAAAAGTTTGACGAACTAATATTAAAATATAAACCAAATCACTTTGCTGGAGTGCCTTCTCATCTTGGAGGATTAAAAAACAGTAAAAAATTGCAAAATCAGGATTTATCACATATTATTACACCTGCTGTAGGTGGTGACGGAATTATGCCTGAATTACATGAAGAGGGCTCTAAGTTTTTATTAGAACGTAATGCTCAACAAGGGATTAGTCCAGGTTATGCTTTAACGGAAGCTAATTCAGTGTTCAGTGTTTGTATTAACGAACATGTTAAATATGGTAGTGCTGGATTTCCTTTACCTGGCGGAACAGTAGGAATATTTGATGAAAATCAAAATGAATTAGATTATAATCAACATGGGGAAATTTGTGTTTGTACACCTAGTACAATGCTGGGGTATTACAAACAAGCAGAAGCTACTAATGCTATTTTAAAAACTCATAAAGATGGCAAAGTTTGGATACATACTGGAGATTTAGGTTATATTGACGAAGATGGCTTCTTATGGGTTTCTGATAGAATAAAAAACGTGATTATAAGGCATGATGGATTTAAGGTTTACCCTTCAATGATAGAAAATGTCATATTATCACATCACGCAGTCGCCCAATGCCGAGTTGTAGGAATTAGGGATTTAGATTATCCACAAGGACAAAAACCAAAAGCGCATATTAAATTAAAAGATGAATACGTTAATGATGAAAAGAAAATATTAGACGAAATCGCTTTAATTTGTGAAGAAACCTTATCTGAATATGTTGTTCCTCATGATTTTAAAATTAGGAATGATTATCCACTTACTCCAATTGGAAAAATAGATACTATAGCACTTCAAAAAGAAGAGGAATTGACAAAAGAACAAGGTAAAGTTCTTGTGAAAAAATAAACAAAAGGTAATTCATTATGAATTACCTTTTATAATTTATATTTATTATTTTGCAAAAAAATGATATAATGTAAGTAGTAAGTTTTAATTAAAGTAGGGGTGTATTATGTATATTGGAATAACAATAATACTATGTAGCATTACTTATGTACTCTTGGTGGCATATAATTATTATTCAAAACAAAGAATTGATTCAACGGAAACAAAAGTTTATGGATACATGGTTATTGTAAGCATTTTTTCTTTATTTTTTGAATTTTGGAGTATTATCTTTATCAGTAAATATTATGACTTTTTAATGATAAGTAAAATTGTGAATCGGATGTTTATGCTTTGTATTTTAGGTTGGACATCGTTATTAACACATTATATTTATACGATATCTTTTGTAGAAAATGATAAAAGAACTGTAAAACAAAAAGAGAAAGCTCGAAAACTTTTTATTCCTTTTGTAATATTAGTTTTAATTTTAGGAGTTATGATAATATTTTTACCTATCCAATTTTATAGTGAAAATAATATTGTGTATTCATATGGAGCGGCAACTGACTTATTGAATTTTATTGTTGTTGGGTATGTAGTTGCTTGGGTAATTTTCGGTATTCTAAATTATAAATCTTTGAAATCTAAAAAATATTTGCCCGTTTTTGTTTTTATTGTATGTGTTCTTCTTGCTTTAATTGTCCGAAATATTAATCCGGGATTGCTTTTAATCAATGCTACTATTTCCCTAGTTACGGTTTTAATGTACCATACTATTGAAAATCCAGATTTAAAAATGATTGCTCAATTAAATATAGCTAAAGAACAAGCTGAAAAGGCCAACACTGCTAAAAGCGATTTCCTATCTAGTATGAGTCACGAAATTAGAACACCCCTTAACGCTATTGTTGGATTTAGTCAATGTATTGAGGAATCAGAAACCTTAGATGATGCCAAAGAAAACGCGAAAGATGTATTAAAAGCCTCAGATATTTTGTTAGAAATAGTTAATGGAGTTCTTGACATATCAAAAATAGAAGCAGGAAAATTAGAGATAATTAATTCCAATTACGATGCCCAAAAATTATTTAAAGATATGGCAAATCTTATTATGCCTAAAGCTAATGAAAAGGCACTAGAGTTTAGGATTAATATTGCTGAAGATATTCCCAAATATTTATATGGAGATTCCGCTAATATAAAAAAGGTTATTATTAATCTTTTATCAAACGCTGTCAAATATACTAAAGAAGGTTGGATAGAGTTTAAAGTCAATTGTGTTGTAAAAAGTAAAATCTGTCGATTAGTTATATCAGTCGAAGATACAGGACGAGGAATTAAGAAAGAAGCCATTGATAAATTATTTAAAAAATTTCAGAGGTTAGATGAAGATTTAAATACAACTATTGAAGGAACAGGACTTGGACTAGCCATTACCAAGCAATTAATAGAACTAATGCAAGGTAACATAGTTGTTCAAAGTAAGTATGGAGAAGGTTCAAAATTTACTGTGACTTTAGATCAAAGAATTAAGCAAGTAGAACAACTGGAAGTAGAAAAAGAAAGCAATGAAGACTGTGTAATAGATTTAACTGGCAAAAAGATCTTGGTTGTTGATGATAATAAATTAAATTTAAAATTAGTTAAAAGATTATTACTAAAATATAATCCGATAATGGATTTTGTGGAAAATGGGCAAGAATGTCTTGAATTAATTACTGATGGTAAACATTATGACTTGATTTTGCTAGATGATATGATGCCTAAAATGCGTGGAACTGAGGTATTAAAAAAATTAAAGTTGATGGATAACTTTAATATACCTGTTGTTGTATTAACAGCTAACGCTATTACAGGAATGCGAGAAAAATATATAGCTGAAGGGTTTGATGATTATTTATCAAAACCAATTGAAAAAGCTGAATTAAATCGTATATTATTAACGTACATAAAAACAGAAAAAAATAAACCAGAAATAAAAAATAAAAACTTTTCGGGAAAAAGAGTTTTAATAGTTGATGATAATAAAATTAATATAAAGGTTGCCTTAAAAGTTTTAGAATCGTACAAATTAGAAGTTGATTCATTAATGAGTGGCCAGAAATGTATTGAAGTAATTAAAAGTGGAAAAAACTATGACTTAATATTTATGGATGATATGATGCCTGAGATGAATGGTATCGAAACAATGGAAAAATTAAAGCAAATTGAAAATTTTAATATTCCAATTATTGTTCATACAGCTAATGCAATTATTGGTGTTGAAGAAGAATATTTAGAAAAAGGTTTTGATGGGTATATATCAAAACCAATTGATAGGGATTTGCTTGACCAAATTTTAAATAAATTTTTGTTTGATTCTGGCGATTAAAAAAATTCCAAATATTAACAAATTATGATTAGGGTTGATAATAATCAATTCTTTTTATATGGGGTACTACAATTTAAATTTTAAAAATCATTATTATATATAACAAAAATAGTTAAATGTCATAAAATAATGATGAAGGAGGTAACCTATGATTGTAATAGATGCAGGTCAGCCAAGATACTTCTAAACAAGGTAGATAATATAAGGAGAAACTGAGAAATCAGTTCTTTTTTTATGCCTCAATATAAGCATTTGAATATTTATTAAGATTATAGAAAGGAAAAAGGTATGTCAAAGTGTAAGGTTATAGCAATATCAAATCAAAAAGTATAGGTTAGAAAAAGGTATTAGATTAATGGATTTGGCAGACAAATTAAACCTATCAGTTAATCATTTAAAACGAATAGAGTCAGTTAATGATAGAAACAATATATCACTTATGACTATATATAAGATTTCTATAATACTTGGTGTTAGAATAGATAAATTTTTTGAAGAATAACTTTACATAGTTATTCTTTTTTTTATAGAACTCTCGCTTCTAGATAAAAAAACCATAATTTTTGTGCTATTTTGTAGAAAAATGGCGATAAACATTAAAAACTATGTTATAATTATATAGACTAGGAGTGAGTAAAGAGTAGAGTTTTATAAATATTTATATTTATGATATAAAAAACTTCAAATTATTAATAGTGTTTTCTACATAAATAGATGATGTGTTTTTTGAAGAGTATTTTATTAGTGGGTTTAAATCATATTATTATATTTAGAAACTTTGCGTCTGATTATCAACTATTCGCTTTATTAATAAATTTTAGAAAAGAGAGGTAGAAAAATTATGGGATTTATTAAAGCATTCACAGGTGCCTTAGGTGGTACATTCGCTGACCAATGGCAAGATTTTTATATGCCAAGACAAGATGTTCCTGCTACTGCTGCTTTATTCCAAGCAGTACCACAAGGACAAAATAATGGTCGTGGAGAGAATACAAAGGGAAATGAAAATATTATCAGTAATGGTAGTAAAATTGTTGTTCCAGAAGGAACTGCATTAATTACAATTCAAGATGGTGCAATTACTGGTATGATTGCTGAACCAGGAGGATTTATTTTCAAATCAGATGATCCTAATTCACAATCAATGTTTGCTGGAGATGGTATCTTTGGTCAAACTTTAAAACAAACATGGGAAAAAGTTAAATTTGGTGGACAACCTGGTTCTCAACAATTAGCATTCTATGTAAATTTAAAAGAAATACCAAATAATAGATTTGGAACTCAATCAGAAATTTATTGGGATGATGCTTATTTTGGAACACAAGTAGGTGCAGTTACTAGAGGTACATATACATTAAAAATAGTTGACCCACTACTATTTATTAAAAACTTTGTTCCATCACAATATTTACAACCAGGAGCACCAGTATTTGATTTTGCAGATATGGATAATGCTGCTGGGGAACAATTATTTAATGAAGTTGTAGGAACATTATCTGCAGCATTCTCAAATTATACAAATGACCCTAGTAAGGGAAATCGTATTTCAAAAATTCAAGGAGACCAAATTGGATTTGCTCAAGCAATGGCTCAAGCTGTTGAAGATGCATATCAATGGAAAACAACTCGTGGTCTTGAAATCGTTAAAACTGCTATTTTAGCTATTGAATATGATGAAGATACTAAAGAATTAATGAAAGATGTTAAAAAAGCAGATGCTTTATCTGGAACTCGTGGAAATGCATTTATGCAACAAGCTGCTGCTAGAGGAATGCAAGCTGCTGGAGAAAATGGCGGTGGAGCAGGAATGGCATTCATGGGAATGGGAATGCAAGCTGCTGGTGGAATGATGGGAGGAATGCAACAACAACCAACACCATCATCATACCAACCTGCATTTGAACAACCACAACAACCAGTTCAACCTGCACCAGCACAACCTGCTGAGGCAGCACCTACACAAGATCCAACAACTAAATTGTTAGAAATGAAAAAACTTCTTGATGCTGGAGCAATTTCTCAAGAAGAATACGATAAGGTAAAAGCACAAGTGTTAGGGTTATAAAATATGCAAGAAGGTTATAACAATAATATAACTCCTGCAAATAATAATCCAAGTGTTCAATCTGATGCACCTACAATAGTACAAACTGATGTAGGTGCTAAAGATGGACAAAATAAATGTCCTAAATGTGGCTCTACTGATATTTCAGTAAATGTAAATAATGGACATTTAAGATGTAATTTTTGCCGACACGAATTTGAACCAGAAAAAGTTGTTGGATTAGAAACTGATATTAGTCAATTACAAGGACAAGTAATGGGGTCAGGCGCACAAGATATAGTGGCAGATACTAACGAAGTTTTAACTTTTAAATGTAGTAGTTGTGGCTCTGAAGTAGTTATAGATACTGCAGAAGCAACACAAGCCAGATGTCACTGGTGTAGAAATACATTATCTGTTAATCAACAAATTCCAAATGGAAGTGTTCCTGATGTTGTATTACCTTTCACTGTAAAAAAAGATGATGCTAAGGCAGAAATTGAAAAATTTGTAGGAAAAAGAAAATTTTTTGCTCATCCTAAATTCACTCAAGAGTTTACTACTCAAAACATAATGGGTGTTTATTTTCCTTATATGGTAGTAGATGTAAATGCACATTCTACTTTAGTAGGGCAAGGGGAGCATAAAACAAATCAATATAGAAGAAAACAAGGCGATAAATATGTAACATATTATGATGCTGATTTATATGATGTTGAAAGAGATTTTGATGTTACGATAGAAGGTTTAACTGTTGAGTCTAGTGCAGATAAATTAAATAAGGGTGCTAGTGATAAAACAACAAATGTTATAAATGCAATTATGCCATTTGATATTGAAAATGCAGTTAAGTGGAATGCCAATTATTTAAAAGGATATTCTTCTGAAAAGAGAGATACTAATGTTGAACAATTAAAACCATTAGTAGAAAAACAATCAAAAGATATAGCAAAATTTGCAGCTAACGAAACTTTACAACATTATGATAGAGGTGTTGCTTGGTCATCAGAACAAATGACTATTAAAGGGCAACAATGGAAAGCAGCTTATTTACCTGTTTGGTTATACAGTTATCAACAAGTAAAAGGCGATAAGAAAGTATTACATTATGTTGCAGTTAATGCAAGAACAAAAGAAACAATGGGAAGTGTACCAATTCATATGCCAAAATTATTTGGAATTTCAGCCTTGGTTGAAGTTTTAGGTATTTTAGCAATGTTATTTGTAGATTGGGATTATAGTTGGGCATTCTTATTGGCTGGATTTATTTATTTCTTTATTATGTTTAGTAAGTATCGTAATCAAGGTGCAAGACATAAACATGAATTAGAAACAAAAAGAAAAATTAGTAATGTAAAAGCAGGAGATAGATTAGTAAAAAGAAGAACAGGTTTAACAAATACTAAAATTCAAGGTGCTAATAATACAAGTGTTAGTGGAGAAGGATTTGGAGCTCAAATGTTAAATCAATTTACAAATCAAAGTACTGTAGCTAATCTAATTAATAATAATATTAATAAGGGAGGTAAATAATATGAATTGTCCTAATTGTGGAACTTTTAATAATGAAGGGTTTAAGTTTTGTATTAAATGTGGAAATAGTTTAGAAACTACTACTCCAAATGTAGTAGAACCTATTACTACCGAAGAAGTTTTGAATGAACAGTCAGTTGAAGTTGCACCAACACAATCTGTTGAAGCAACACCTGCACCAGTTCAACAACCTATGAATACATATCAACAATCAGTTCAACCACAACAATCTTTTAATACATCAACTGTTTCAGCAGTACCAACAGACAATAGTCCATTAAATTATTTAAAATATGTATTAGGATTATTGTTGAAACCTTTTGAAACATATAAATCCGAAGAAGGTAAACTATCTAATGTAAAAAATTCATTAATTTTAAGTGGTATTGTTGCAGGAGCGATGATGTTAATTAACTTATTAACTGCAATGATTTCTTCTGTTTTTGTAAAAACAATGGATTATTCTACTTTTAAATATAAAACAGAATTTAATATCGAGGGATTAAAAAATTTGGATTATTTAGAGCTAATAGGTAAAAATTTATTGATTTATATATGTATAATTGCTGCTATTGCAGTTGTATATTATCTTGCATCATTAGTTGCAAAAAAATCAATTAATTTTATGAAAACTTTATCTATATCTGCAAGTTCTATTATTCCTTATGTAATTATGGGCATGGTTGTTTCACCAATATTAGGAAAGATATGGGCTCTATTATCAATAGTAGCAACTATTGTAGGTGCAGTATATTCAATAATTATATTTGTGTTGTTGATAAGTGATAATATTAAGTTTGATAAAAAAGATTTATCTGCATACTTCCATTTGGCATGTATGACAATATTAGGGACTGCTGGATATTATGCATATATGAAACTTTTTACAAGTGGTATTACTAATCAGATTAGTGATTATCTAGATATGTTTAAGTAGGTGATAAAATGAATAATAATACTAATTTTAATAATATGCAATTTGATCCAATGACAGGTCAACCAATAAATCAACAACCACAACAACCAGTACAACCACAACAACCAAAGAAAAAAGTAAATACTAAAATGTTAATAATAATTGCAGTTGCAGTTGTAATTGTAATTGCTGGAATTATCTTTGTTCCTAAATTATTTGCTAATAAAGGTAAACAAAATGTATCAGACTCACTTACAGAATCAACTTCTTTCTGGATAAGAAATAATGAAGATTTATATGCTATGTTTGACATTAACGGAAAACAACTTACAGGTTTTGATTTTACAAGTGTAAGTTCTGAATTTGTTAATGGAACTGCAAAAGTAAAAAATAAAAATGAAGAATATGGTCTTATTTCATCTACTGGAAAAATGATAGTAGAATTTGGTAAATATGATTATATTTCAGAGCATTATGCAGTTTATGAAATGACTGATAAAGAATATAATAAATTCTTATATGATAGTTCTGGTAAACTTGTAAGACAATTAGATGATGAAAAAGATGAAGATATAGAATCATTTATTGGAGAATATACTTATGCTTTAATAGAATCAGATTATGATTACAAAGTAATTGATTATACTGGTAAAGAAATAACAACTATTGCGATACCTGAAGATGATGATGTAGATAGTCCAACTGCAAATAGTAATGGTAATTATGTTTCTGTATTTTATAATAATGTTAGTTATATAATTGATATTTCAAAAGGAAAAGTTTTATTAACAATTCCAGATTCAAGACATTTCTGTATTGGAGATGTTAATGCAAAAAATTCTGAAGAATTTATATTATCAACTTGTAATTCTTCTTATGGTGAAGAACAAAATGATGGTTTTAAATTAGTTAGAAATGGTAAAGTAGCATATTCAAAAGAAGCAGATGATTATGCTTCAATGAAGTTTGAAGGAAATAATGTTGTATATGAAGATGACGACACTTATTTATTAGATGAAAATGGTAATGAAAAAACTAAAGCTAGTGGTTATATGATTTATAAAGATTATAAAAATTATATAAAACAAGCAGATGGAATATTAAATGGTGCTGAACTTTATGTTAATGGTACATTAAAAGAAAAGCTAAAATGTAATAATATTCAAGGTGGTTATGCTAGACATGGAGTTTATCTTTTAGATCATTGTAGTGGATTTGGTAATGGAAATAAAATATATATGAATGCCGATGGTACAAGAATTAATGATAAAGCATATGAAAGAGCATATGAATTTGATGAAAATGGTTATGCTTCAGTAAGTGAAGATGCTAAAAATTTCTATCTTATTAATTTAAAGGGAAAAAAAGTATCAGATTATTATGCTAACGATAGAAGTGCTGAAAAAATATATAACATTCATGGAACAACAAATTTATATCATGGTACAAACGAAGATGGAACTACAACTATTTTTGAAGTTAATGGTAAAAAACTTTTAACTGGAAAAATCATATGGTCAATGACAAGTACTACAGCTGATGGAGAGTTTGTTACTGTTGAAAAAGATAATAAATATACTGTTCATAATTTATTAAATGGTAAAGATATTGTTACTCTTGATTCAGAGCCATATATGACTTCAGATTACTTTACTACATCGGAGAATTCTAAAACACAGTATTATTCTTATACTACTGGAAAGTTATTTTATGAAAAATAATAAATCAAAAAAGTAACTACAAACCAATAGTTGCTTTTTTTAGGAAAAGGTGGGGATATTTTGTATTGTCCAAATTGTAGAAACCAATTGGCAGACAATGTTGATTTCTGTCCTGGCTGTGGAACAAATATAAAAGATTTAAGAAAAATGGTAGAACAACAACCTGCACCAGTACAACCTGCTGAAACAGTTGTAAATTCAGTACCAGTTAACAATATTAACAATTCTATTAAAAATAATAATGAAGTTAAAAAGCCAAATAAAAGTAAAAGAGATTTGTTAATAATATTGGGTGTGTTGGCAGTTGTTATTATTGGAGTAAGTTTATTCTTTATCTTTAATAAAAAAGATAATAATAAACCAAGTGATGACCAAACTCCAATTGTAAAAGAAGAAGAAAAAAAGATTGAAAGTACAATTACGAAATTAAAAACTGATTATGAAAGTGGAAAAATAGATGTTAATAAATACTTTGCAGAATTAGTTAATTATGATTATGATTATGATAGTTTAGATAAGGAATATAAAACAGATGAAATTATTTATACTACTGGTAATATTTCAGAAATTGCAGAATTGTTAGAAAAACATAGATCTGAATTATCAGAAGAATCAATAAGAAAACTGCTTGAAAATGCAACACTACAGGATGTTCAAGTTGGAAATGAAGTTAGTGTAGAGCCTCAAGCAAATACTAATAACAATGTTAGAGTAGTTCCATTAAATGATACTAATAATAAAGATAAAATAGCAAGTCATAAATTAGATAAAGCTTATTTATCTAAAAATGAGCATTTTATAATTTGGTATACTAATTATGGAGATGATGCTGTTACTTTAGAACAAGTTCAGGATATTGCTAATGAGTTGGAAAATTCAATTAATGATTATGAAGAAATATTCAATACTGAATATTTATATAAACCATATTACGATGAATTAATAAATAAAAATTATTTTAATGCTCGTGAATCTCTTAAAGCTAATGGAATAAACGCTGCTAAAATTGATACTGCTATGAATGTTTATATTTATGATACAGGAAGTAATGGAACTCTTGCAACATATTATAATCCTATTGATACAGGTGTCTTAATTGAAACAATTATTCTTTTGGGTATTGATGATTTATTTATGGGCGAAAGTGGAATTGTTTCTTATCCATATATTGTAATGGATAAAGGTACAATCCAACAATCAACAGAAAATATAAAGACAGTAGCAAATCATGAATTATTCCATCATTTTCAATATTTATATTGCAAAGGAACTGAAAAACAAAGATGCCCTAATGGTTATTATACAGAGGCAACTGCAAATTTAGCTAGTGTTTTAGTTAGCGAAGTTTCTTCAACAAACAATTTTTTAAATGGTTGGGCTGGTAGATATACTCAAGAGTTAAGTGGTAATTTATCTACTTTAGCAGATGGATATGGACAATTTCCATATTATTATACATATACAAAAGCAGTTAATGATTGGGCTTCTATCTTAACACCTGCACTTAATTCAGGAAATCCAACTGATTACATAAAAAATAATACTTCAAAAGAAGATTTAGTAAAGGTAAGTGAAACAGTTGCTTATAATACTTTAGCAAAAAAATATGATAACAAATCTTTATATACTGACAAAAATGTTACATTGAAAGATTCTATTAGCACATCTAAAGTTTTAAATCAAACAATAAATGCTGGAGCAGTAGATTATTATGAAGTATCAGGAGATAATACTATAGAAGTTATTAGTGGCAACAAAGATTATGTTGGAATAAAATTTTATGGATATAAAGATGGTGTTTATACTGAATTGGCATCAAGCATGGATAAAATAGAAGAAGATTTAACATATTATGTTAGACAAGATAAATTTTATGTTGCAGTTTATAATGCTGATATAACAAATTCAAATACATATACAATTAAGGTAAAAGGTAGTGATTTTGCAGAAAATTCTGAGTTTATTACTACATTTAATAATTATAATATAGAAATAGAAATGGATATTACTGTTGCTGGTGTAAATACTAATACAGTTTCTAAAGGTATAGTAGATGAATTGCATCAAAAAGAATATTTAGATGTAACTACAACATCTATGGGAATAATATCTCTAAATAACAAAGTATATCATGATTTCAATACAGGATATACTTATATGACTCAACCATATGGTGGAGATGTATGGTGGAAAGAAAAATCAGCATCTCAAATAGTTGATTTAGGAACTATATTAAATAAATTAATTAGTATGAAAAATGTAACTAAAGTATCTGATAATCATTATAAAGTTAAAATGACACAAAGTGATATTAAAGGTTTAATGGATTCTGGAAATGCTGGTGCTGCAACATTAAGTGGTGATGTATATGTTGAAGTATATACAGAAAATGGATATATAACAAAATTAGAATATGATTTTTCTGAAATGATAAAAGGATTTGAATTGTTTACAACAACAATTAAATATTCAAACTATGATAATGCTGGAGATGTAGAAATACCTCAAAGCATTATTGATAATGCAAAAGTTCAATAGTATTACTTTTTAGAGAGGAGTGAAAATGTGAATCAAAATGAGAATTTTAATTTTGACCCAATGACTGGACAACCAATAAATCAACAACAACCAGTTCAACCCCAACAACCAAAGAAAAAAGTTAATACTAAAAAGTTGATAATAATTGCAGTTATAGTTGCAGTTGTTATTGCTGGAATTATCTTTGTTCCTAAATTATTTGGTAATAAAGGGAATAGTATTATAGGCAATGATAATGAAACTATTACAGATATATCGGCTTATAAATATAGTGAGATAGTAGATGAAATAAATATATTTGAAAATCAATACTCATTTAAAGCAAATGATAATGTTGAATTATATATGTTAGATGAAGATTGGGATTTAACATTAAATGGTAAATCTGATTCAAAAGAATATTATGTAAATGTAAGAATTTATGATTCGTTTGAATGGTTAGTTAATAATAATATTTATGATGATATACAAAGAGCAAATGTTAATTATGAAATAAATACAGATGATGAAGTATTATTTTCTTCTTTAAATAGTGATGGTAATATTGATATAGTTGCTTATGGATATAAATTAGATAATCAAATATTAGGGTTTGTAGTTTCAAGATCTAATAATGTTGAAAGATTAGAGATAGATTTAGAAGAAGCTAAAAAAATTATTTATAATTGTAAAGAAACAATTAGTACTGATAAAGGTTATAAAAGTTCTCAAGATAAAATAATGAAATATGCCATTTTTGGTAATTATATGATAAAAGATGAAGAAATGATTAAAACAATATATAAAGATGGTTTTTATTTAACTAGAGAATATACTGAAGAAAAAACAAATGAATTTGTTTATACAGCTATATCAGTAAGTTTTAATGATACAGATTATGGTTTATTTGATTTTGAAGGTGAGATAACTGAAGAAAAGAAATTTGATGGATTTAATTTATTGTGGAATGATTTTGGTGATGAAGCATTAGTTATTATGTCAAAACAAGACTATAAATATTATTTAAATATTAAAAGAAATATTGAATACGAGGCTAAAACTCCATCAATAGAAGAATCATATAAGATATTTAATTCATTTTTTGAAAAGAAGGTAAGTAATGAAAAATAATTTAATATGTAAGTTATTAGCAAGTTTTCCAGTTATATTAGTGGCATTGTATTTTATTCCATTTTTAGGTATATGCTTAATTTTGTTTAGATACTTTATCTATAGTAACAAGAAAAGAATTTCAACTCCAATATTTATTATTGGAGTTGGGATATTAATTTTAATTCCAAAAGGACTAGATTTAATATTTAATATAGCAAAGATAGATATAACCAAAATTCCATATTTGAGTAATATTTTAAGTGCAGATTTATATAATACTGATTTTATAAATTATAGTAAGTTTCTTATTACTGTTGGAGTTATATTCTTTATTATTTCTTTTGTATTAAATGCTATTTTCAATAGAGTAAGTAGTAAACTTAATAGTGGAATCAGAAATTATATTAGTGAAACTCAAAAAAGAGATGCAGAAATTTCAAGAAAAAATGATATGGAAATCAAAATTAAACAAGAAAAAGCTAAGAACACAAGTTATGTAGAATGTCCTAATTGTGGTTCTGACAATCTTTTAGGTGAAAAATATGGAACTTGTAAATATTGTAGAAGTAAATTAGTTAATAAAAATTATAAAGGGTAGGTGTTGAAAGAGAACAAGTGCAAAGAGGACAAGTAGTTGCCCAACCTAATTCTATTTCAGCAGTAAAAAAATTTGAAGCCAATTTGTCAGTTATTTCAACAGAAGATGGTGGAAGAGGAACTCCGTTCTTTGATGGATTTAGCCCTAAATTTTTCTTCTTAACAGATATTTCAGGAAGTATTAAATTACCTAAAGGTAAAGAAATGGTAAATCCTGGAGAGAATGTTACAGTTACTATAACATTAGAACAGTCTATTGCTATGGAAGTTGGAACTGAATTCACTATTAGAGAAGGTGGAAGAACTATAGCAAATGGAAAAGTTACTAAAGTTTATTGATTTAACCCATTAAAAATCAAGAAAAAAGTGTAGAAAACCTATTTAAAAGACCAAATTGGTCTTTTTTTGTTGCACTCATTGGACAAAATGAAAAATCGCCTGTTTCTCGTGAGAAAATTAAAATAGGTGGTGGATATGAGTTCTCAAAGGATACAACATTTACGAGAAGAGTTTGAATATACTCAAGAATTTGTTGCTGAATATTTAGAGTGTAGTAGGTCAACATATGCTAATTGG
>DUPI01000016.1 GCA_012838395.1 Mollicutes bacterium | reverse complement strand
GTATATTATCTGTAAAGTACAAATTACATATTTGAAATCAGATGGTATATGTATGAATTGTTTTGTGATAGGAGTGGATCTAAGATGTGGTTTTATATTACTGTTGGACTAGTTATTTTTTTAGTGATTTATGTGTTTGTCGTTTATAATAGTTTAATAAATTTGAGCAATAAAGTTAAAGAGGCTTTTTCAACTATGGATGTTTATTTAAAGAAAAGATGGGATTTAATTCCTAATATAGTTGAAACAGTAAAAGGTTATGCCAAGCATGAAAAAAATGTTTTAGAAAGTGTTATTTATTTAAGAAATAGTGCTTACAATGAAATGTCAACGATGGAAAAGATTGATGCTAATGAAAAATTAACAACTGGTATTTCCAAATTAATGATGTTAGCAGAAGCTTATCCTGATTTAAAAGCAAATGAAAATTTTTTGAATTTAAGTTCGCAATTAACTAAGGTAGAAGATGATATTGCCAATTCAAGAAAATATTATAATGCAGTAGTTAGAATTTTTAACAATAAAGTAGAAATGTTTCCAAGTAACTTAATAGCTAGTGTGTTTGGATATAAAACAGAAAAAATGTTTGAAGCAAGTAGTTCGGAAAGAGAAAATGTACAGGTGAAGTTATGAAAAAATTATTAAATTTATTTTTTGCCTGCATTTTTTTATTTTTATTATTATTTGTTCCATCTAAAGTAAATGCTCAAAGTTATATAAGTGATTTTGTTAATTTAAAAGATTCAGTTGTTTTCGAAACAGATGAGTTTGAATTAGATTTAGAATATACGGTACTCACAAATGAAAGTGAAATACCTGCAGTAATAGATGGCAATGCGAGAAGAAAAACAAATAATATGTACTATTATCACTATGTAATTTATTATTATGACAATCATAAACAAGAAATTGGTGCAACTGATGGATACAATGGCATCTGGGATAATATGTCAAGTTCTAATGGTAGTTATTTTAGTAGTTTTATTGATGAAAAAAATATGGTTAGTCCATATAAAGTTTCAGATGTAAAGTATTATAAATTATTTATTGAACCAGCAACTAAAGAAATTGCTGATGAGTATCTTTATCAAAATAATAAAAAAATAAATATGATTGGACTCGACCCTATAATAGATAATAATCCAGTAGGAATGAAATATGAAAAAAAGGAACCAGTTAGACCTAATATAAATAATGGTAATATAAATACTCATGGAAATGGTGAATACGCTTTAACGAAATATAAAATCGATATTAAAGTAAATGAAAATAATACATTTTTTATTACTGAAAATATAACAGCTAAATTTAATATTAGTAAGCACGGAATATTTAGAAAATTACCACTAAGAAACGAGGTTATTAGATTAGATGGTACTAAGTCTTATAATCGCGCTAAAATCAGTGATATTAACGTTGATACAAGTTTTACTACATATAATGAACGTGGTTATAAAATTATTAAAATTGGCAGTCCTAATTACACTATAAAAGGTAGTAAGAATTATGAAATTAGTTATTTATATAACATTGGAAAAGATCCGGGCAAAGGGTATGATGAATTTTACTTTAATTTAATAGGTAATGAATGGGATACAACAATTAGTGAGATTGAGTTTAACATATCTATGCCCAAAGAATTTGATGAGTCGAAGTTAGGATTTTCTAGTGGTAAAGAGGGATCTGTTGATAATAGCAATATCATTTACAATGTTGATGATAATGTGATTACAGGATTATATAATGGTGTTTTAAAACCAGGAGAAGGCTTAACGGTTAGATTAGAACTTCCCGAAGGATATTTTGTAGGAGCTAGTAATAATCTTGATTTAATAACGATGTTATCGATTATATTACCAATTATATTTGTTGTTATTTCATTCTTATTATGGATTAGATATGGAAAAGATGAACAAGTTATTGATATGGTTGAATTTTACCCTCCAGAAGGTTTTAATAGTGCTGAAATAGGATTTTTATATAAAGGCTATGCTAATAATAATGATGTTGTATCATTATTGATATATTTAGCAAATAAAGGGTATTTAAAAATAGAAGAAACTGAAGATAAATCATTCTTTACATTTCAACATAGGTTTAAAATAATTAAATTAAAAGAATACGATGGAAACAATATAAATGAAAAAACATTTTTGGATGGATTGTTTGATTTGAAAAAAAATAATTCACAAACCGAATTACAAGAAGTGTCAGAGCCTGATTTATATAATAAGTTTTATATTACATTAAATGTTATTATAAGAAATATAAATAATAAAAAAAATAAATATAAAATATTTGAAAAAACTTCTCTTAGTAAAAAAAGTATTTTAAAATTATTTATAATTGCTACATACTTATTGATAACCGTCAAACCTGTAATCGAAAATGGTGGTTCAGAACTTTTGTTATTTGCTTTAATATTCCCGACTGTTGGCTTTTTTGTATTTTGGACAACGATATTTGGAAAAAAAGATGAAAAAACATCTGTTAATGAAAACAAAATAAGGTCTTTGTTTGAAAGAATATCATTAGGATTAATATTTGGTACAATGT
>DUPI01000080.1 GCA_012838395.1 Mollicutes bacterium | reverse complement strand
CCTTTTTATGCTTAAATATCTGCTTTTTTATTTTCAATATTTATAATTTTTTGTTTATCTATTGAATTTACTTGATCTTTTATTAACGAAATAGCATGATCTAATTCCAAAGTTAATTGTTCTCCACTTTCAAGATTTTTAACAGTTACCTTTTGACTAGTTATTTCATCTTCACCTAAGAATAAGGCAAAAATAATATTAGTTCGATTAGCAAAACTTATTTTATTTTTTATTTTTTTATCTTCAAAATATATTTGTGTTCTTATCCCTTTATTCCTTAATTTTCCAGAAATATTAATAGCATACGATAAATCATCAGTCATAGGAATAATTAATACATCAGCCGGGCCATTATTTACATCGGTTATATAATTCATTTCATTTAAAATATAAAATAATCTTGAAAGTCCAATTGAAATTCCTACACCTGGCAATTTTTTATCAGTATAATATTCTGCTAAATTATCATATCTTCCTCCAGAACAAATACTGCCTATTTCTGGGTGTTTGTTAAACGTTGTTTCATAAACCGTTCCTGTGTAATAATCTAAACCACGAGCTATAGATAAATCGATTTTATAATTTTCTTGCGGAACGTTAAAATCAACAACATATTTATATACTAATCCAAGTTCTTTTACACCTTGATCAAACATTTCATTTTTACCACAAAAAGTCTTTAACGATTCAATAATTTCTTCACTATTTCCTTTTATACTTATAAACTTTAGTATTTCATCACACTGCTGTTCTGAAACATTATTTTTTTGCAATTCTTTAATAAAATCATCTTTACTTATTTTTTCAATCTTATCAACAATGCGCATTACATCTGCGACTTTATCTTCAAGTTTTAACATGTTGAAAAGTCCATTTAAAATTTTTCTGTTATTTAGTCTAATGGTAAAATCTGTTAGCCCTAATTTATTAAAACAATTGTAAATAATACTAATAATTTCAGCATCATTAATAATATTTAATTCATTATCACCAATTATATCGATATCAGCTTGATAAAACTCTCTAAAGCGTCCCTTTTGTGCTCTTTCACCACGGTGTACCTTTCCGATTTGATATCTTTTGAAAGGGAAAACTAAATTATTATAATTTTTGGCAACATATTTAGCTAATGGCACCGTTAAGTCGAAACGCATTGTAATGTCAGTATCACCTTTGAAAAAGCGATATATTTGCTTTTCTGTTTCACCACCAGCCTTAGCTAATAAGACCTCTGATTTCTCTAAAATTGGTGTGTCTAATGGATAAAATCCATATAGTTCATACACTTCACTTAATACTTGTTTTATTTTATTAAATTTAAGTTCTTCTTTTGGTAACAATTCCATAAACCCAGATAAAGTACTAGGGTTAACCTTATTTTTTTTCATAATTTTCATCTCCTAATTTTAAAATTCCTTATACATTTCTCCAATATCTATTTATTAAGAAACTTTTTTAAGATAATATTTAATTCTTCCTTTTGAATTGGTTTTGATAAATAATCATCAAACCCTTCAGCTATATATTTTTCTCGCATCCCTGTAATAGCATTGGCTGTAAAAGCAACTGTAGGTATTGAAAAACCATTAATTTTTTTTAATTGTTTAAGAGTTTCCGTTCCGCTCATCTTCGGCATCATGTCATCCAATAAAATCAAATCATATTGTTGTCCATTTTTTATTTTATCAATACATTCTTGGCCACTTATTGCTTCAACAACATCTTGTCGTGGTTTGTAAAGCAAAAAATACTTTAAGGCATGCTTAGTCCAAAATTCGGATTCTTGTTCATCAGTACAATTAAAAATCTCTTTTATACCATACCTATTTTTATTTACTATTTCTAAATTATATTTATCCTTAAAAAAATCTACAGCATATTTGTACATAAATGCTTCCACATCATATAAAACACCCTCTAAATCAAAAACTATGTTCAAAGTTTTTTTCATACAACACGCACACTAGTAATTACGCCCATTATTATACATATTTTCCTTTAAATGTCAAATCCTACTAATCCCTAAACTAAGTGAAAATCATCTTTAAATTTTTTTATTATAAATAATTTGGTTTTTGATAATATAACTTATTACTTTCATTTTATATTCTTATGAAATTATCAAAGTTATGTGACCCTTCCATTTTTAAATTTTATTTCTCATTATTATTATATCAAAAAAAGATAATCATTACTGATTATCTTCTACACTTTTATTTAATTTTACTTGAACATCACTAATTTTTCCATCACGATAATATTTAAGGTTAATTGTATCCCCAACTTTATATTTGTATAATAAAAATCTAAAATGCCCAACTCCGGTAACTTTAACATTATTCACTTCTAATATAACATCACCTTTTTTTAACCCGGCAGCTGCTGCCGGAGTTCCCTTTTGTACATTAATAACCACAATACCGTTTTCGAATGGCTCATCATATTGGAAGCCTCGACGATATAAGGCATACGTTTCTTTGGCATCATACATTTCTACACCTAATAAAGGTCTTTTTATCTCTTCACCTTTCTCTAAACTACCAACTGCACTCATGACAATTTCTATAGGAATAGCAAAACCCATTCCTTCAATTTCATCCTTTACTAATTTTAATGAATTTACACCAATAACTTCACCGTTAATATTAACAAGTGGTCCACCACTATTACCGGGATTAATAGCAGCATCAGTTTGAAGCACATCCATCATAAATTTGCCGTGAGGCATAGTTACAGAAACGGTTCGATCTTTACCTGATAAAATCCCTTTGGTTACGGTACCAATATATTCAGCTCCAAGTGGAGAGCCAACAGTAAATAATGTATCTCCAAGTTTTAATTTGGTACTATCACCAATTTCCACTACTTTTAAGACGTCATTTTGATCGATTGATAGTACAGCAATATCAGCATAGGCATCACTACCAAGTAAGGTTGCTTCACTTACTTCACCATTAATACTTAAAACTTTAATAGAAGTTGATTTTTCTATTACGTGATGATTAGTAATAATATAACCATGTTTGTTATCCTTCTTATATACAAAACCAGTTCCCGAACCAATCAAACTATTCCCATTATAAGATTGAATTAAAACAACTGCATCATATACCTTCTCAACAGCAGATTGTATAGTATCTGATTCAGTAATTTGTACATCTTTGATGGTTTTTACAGCATTCTCACCT
Organism: Mollicutes bacterium; assembly: GCA_012838395.1. Classification (GTDB taxonomy): domain Bacteria; phylum Bacillota_I; class Bacilli_A; order RF39; family UBA660; genus DUPI01. Next base: position 1,348 of record DUPI01000080.1, on the reverse strand, counting down.
TTAATTGGATAATTTACAATTGCTAAATAAGTTCCTGTAACTCCAATAAAAAAGGCTAAGATTACAGTTAAAAAATAAATAATTTTTTCACGCATAATATCACCCTTATTCTATATTAATAATATCCCGCCAATTGTCAGGAAAACCCATTTTATTTAAAATCATATTTAAAGGAACAACATCAACCTTACCATCTAATATATCAATTTCATATCCTATTTCGTACATAAGCTCCCTAAATTCATCAGGTGTTAGCATTTGTTTCATTATAATAACTAATGCGTATAAATCATTTTTACCAAAATTATATTCATCATCAGTCATATCAATATTTAACATATGATGATATCTTGTATCAGGTATCCTTCTTTGCGTACGATGGTCATACAAAATATCTTCATGAGCACACAAGTTACGATAATTAGATAACAGTGACAAATAGGTTGCTAAGGTTTCATTATCTAAATTATAATTTTCAGCCATTTCTAATTGATCTTCTGGTTTTAAAATACTATATAATTCAGAAACTATTCCAAAAGATAACACTTTAACTAAAATCCACATTGGAATATAACCATAATTGCTTAAGTAGTGCATCGTTGCTGTATGTTGTTTTCCATTAACTCTAATTTGTCTTTTCATTTTATTCAAAACATCGTGCACCTGTCTTGATTTATAACTATCTTGATTAAAATTTTTGGGAGCTAAATAATTCTTTTCCTTAATACCATATTTTCTAGATAATACATAACTTATTTTAGATTTAACATTATTTTCAATAATTAAAATATATTTAAACATTATGTTACGAATCTTACGATCAAATAGAAAGGTTGCATATAATTCTTCAAAGGTTGTTCCTAGGAAAAATTTTCTATCCTTGTATGTTCTCATGAATAAGTGACGATAACCACTTATAAAAAAATAGTTTTCGCGATATAAAATTTCTTTTGTTTTTTCAGGATTGTTAATAATAAGACCCTTACTTCTTAATATTTCAATCTGTTCATCAAGAGTCTTAAATATCTTACTGCGCATTATATCACCTAATATTAATTATATCATAACTTTTATTTTTTTTATATATCTAATTATAATTATTTTTAGCTTTTAACATTAGTTATTAATATGAATATTGTTACAGATTTTTACATTTCTAAGTTTTATTATTCAATCTCTAATTTTAGGTTTCTTAACCTTAAAGCATTAAATACAACTGTCAAACTACTAATAGTCATAGCAAGTCCAGCAATCATGGGATTCAAAGCAATTCCAAATGGTTTTAGGAAACCAATAGCAATAGGAATCATCGCCACATTATAAAAAAATGCCCAAAACAGATTTTGTT
>DUPI01000079.1 GCA_012838395.1 Mollicutes bacterium | reverse complement strand
TTACGAGTTGACATCATACTAAGTATTCCTGATATTACAACTAAAAACATTAATAATGCAGTATAAAGAATACCAGTTACAGCAAAACCTTTATTATTTAACTTCATAAGATCAACTCCCATCTTAATATTAGTATTTAATTATTTCTAACTCTGTTTGTTCAGCTATTTTATCTATCTTTTCACTCGGAATAACAATAGTGTCTTTATCCCCATCAGATATATATCTGTTTTCCTCTAACAATTTAAAGTTATGGATTATATCAAAATTATTTCCTAAATTATCATAAGCTCTTATTCTTTTTAAAAATAAAGGGTCAAAATTTTTATGAAATGGTGATAGTTCACTTTCCCACCCTACTCTTAATGTTGATTTTGTTTCATACGTTTTCCCTTCATATGTACTCTTTAAAATATGAGAAAAATTTTTATGATTAACATCATATGGAGAACCAAAAGGTAGTGAAACTATATTAACATACTTGTTTTTAATAAGTTCATCTAATAAACTATATAACTTGCCAACCTCTTGTTCTACTTCTTTATTTTTAATTTTTGTAAAATCCAAATGACTATAACTATGATTCCCAATATCGTAACCATTATCAATTAACCAGTTAAGTATTTTTTCATTATATTCTGGTTGTTCAAACAAATCACCATTTAGAAAAAACGTCGCTGTCACATTAAAATCAGGATACTTTTTCTTAAAAGATTCTAAAATACCAATCGCTGAATTAGGATCAATGATAAGTTCTTCTTTATCATCTAATCCCATGATTCTAATATTGTTCTTCAAACCATCGTCAAACGTTAAAATTATAGGACTTTTTCCGACTTCTACATCGATTTTTCTATCTATATAATCCTTTAATTTTATCATGCGATAATTGTTATCATAATAAAATTCTAAATCTCCACGAAAAGCTTCAGCTGTTCTTTGGTAACCATCCTTGTCAATATTCCCACCAGTATATGCAGTATCATCATTTTTTAAATTATGAATACCATGATACATCATAATCGGAATATTACCAGATTCATCTACTTTATGTTTTAAGTAATAATCTTTACCTAATCTACCTAGTGAAATAACTACTGTTAGTTGTTCTCCTTTTGTTATTATTGAATCAACTTTAATGTTTTGACTAATTAATTTTCCTTTTTTAATTTCTTTGTGATGCTCTTCTTTTATTTCTAATTTTAAATTTACTTTATTAGCATATTCTTTTATTTCATCAATCGTTTTTTCTTTCAAATCTATCATTTTTACTTCTTTATTAGTAAATAAAGAAATACTAAACGTCAACACTAAAACTATAATTACTGCAATTAATATATTTTTGTATTTTAACCTTCTTCTTTTCATTGTATCTTCCTTGCTACTTAACTATTGTTTATATATCTATACTAATAGGATATCATTTTTCAGACTGATATTCAATAAAAAAACTCATATTTTTAGGATATGAGTTTTTATTAAATTAACACCTATGCTTCATTCTATTTTTTGAATAAATTATACTAGGTGATAAAAATGTCTGACAAAATTAAAGAACTACTTAAATATATATTTGTCTTGTTTGTAGCTATCTTCATATTTAAAAATTTTTATATACTCCTTAAATTAGTTATTATC
>DUPI01000078.1 GCA_012838395.1 Mollicutes bacterium | reverse complement strand
CCCAATATTATGCCTAATATAGAATATAAAAAACGTTTGGAGGAACAAATTAGATTAATAGAAACAGTCACTACAAAATATCCAATTACTTTTATTGAAGGTGACTATGACAACAATTTATTCTTGGAACAAGTAAAAGGTTTAGAAAAAGAACCTGAGGGTTCAACTAGATGTTTTAAATGTTATCAATTGAGATTATCAACAACAGCTCAATTAGCTAGTACAAGTAATTATGATTACTTTACAACAACCTTAACTGTTAGTCCTTATAAGAATGCCAATAAAATCAATGAAATAGGAAAAACATTAGAAAAAAAATACAATATAAAATATTTATATTCTGATTTTAAAAAGCGAAATGGTTATAAAGAGTCAATAAAATTATCAGAAAAATATAATTTATATCGTCAACAATATTGTGGATGTCAATTTACACCAAAAGAAGTCAAATGACTTTTTTTCTTTTGTAATTATATTGCAATTTGAGATATTAGTTGATATACTTATTTGGAAAAAACAAGGTGATGATAGTAATGATTTAAAGTATTAAAGTTTCTATTGTAATAATTTTTTTTACCCCCATTCTTATTTATAATTTAAGGAGGATATTATATGAAGATAGTAATTAATAACAAAACAATTAAAAGTGATATAAGGTCTAGGTGTTTAAATTCTAATCAATTTACACTAGAACAACTTTATAAACTATGTCGTCTTACTGATATGATAAGAAAGATATGTAGTACCAAAGAAGGTGCTAATTATGTGTCGACACTACTTGATGATAAACGAGCAATACTTTATTTTAAACAGTCTTCAACTAGAACCTTTTTATCGTTTAAGAATGCCTGTCATATATTGGGGATAAAATCATCTGATATAAGAGATGTTAATACTTCTTCTGCCATAAAAGGTGAAACAGAATTAGATGCCATTAAAACCTTTTCCCAATACACGGATTTAACAATTATAAGACATCCATCTACAGATTTTATTTATTCTGTTTCTGATTATTTAGATGAAGATATTAGAATTATAAACGCTGGTTCTGGAATTGATCAACATCCAACTCAGGCCTTGTTGGATTTTTATACAATTTACAAATATGGAATAGAAAATAAAACAATTGCTTTTGTAGGTGATTTAAGACGAGGTCGAACAGTGAGATCGTTGGCACTTCTTTTAAATAAGGTTGATAATGTAAAATTTTATTTTGTAGCCCCAAATGGCTATCAAATAACACAAGATATAATCGAGCAATTAAATGTTGATTATGAAATAACTGATGATTTTGATAAGATAATTACCATAGTTGATATCATATATATGACTAGATTACAAGATGAATATGGTGGGATAGAAGAAGCGTGGGATGAGAAAAGGTATAAAATAGATTCAGGTAATATTGATAGAATTAAAAAGAATTCAATAATATTACACCCTTTACCAAGGCGTGATGAAATTGCTCATGAAATAGATGATGATCCTCGCGCGAAATACTGGGAGCAAACTGAGAATGGTTTATGGATTAGAGTTGCCTTAATTGCGACTATGTTTAATATTACTGCTGATTTGTTAGAAAATAAATATAAAGATATATCAATTAATTATCATATATAATCAAGAAACTACATATATTTAATTGAATTAGATGAAAGTAGGGATTATATGGAAAAAATAGATATTATTAGAAGTATAACTGAGAGGACGGGCGGCGATATTTATTTAGGTGTGGTTGGGGCAGTTAGAACAGGTAAGTCAACTTTTATTAAAAAGGTTATTGAAAACCTGGTTGTTCCAAATATAACCGATGAATACGAAAGGAAAAGGGCCTTAGATGAAATCCCGCAAAGTGCTCAAGGTAAAATGATTATGACTACGGAACCAAAGTTTGTTCCGAGTAATGCTGCTAAAATTCAAATCGAGACTTTTAGTGTAAATGTAAGACTCGTTGATTGTGTTGGTTATGTTGTTCCTGGTGCCAAAGGATATGAAGATGAAAATGGCCCAAGAATGGTTAAGACGCCATGGTATGATGAAGAAATACCTTTTATTGAAGCTGCTGAAATTGGAACTGAAAAGGTTATTAAAGATCATTCAAGTATAGGAATTGTTGTTACAACTGATGGCTCAATTGGTGAAATTGAAAGATCTGATTATATTGAAGCAGAAGCAAGAGTAATAAACGAATTGAAAGAAATAGGCAAGCCATTTATTGTGTTATTAAACTCAGTTCACCCAATGCTGCCAGAAACAGAAAGACTAGCAACCAAGTTACACGAAGAACACGCAGTTCCGGTCATACCAGTTAGTATTGAAAATATGAGTGAGCGAGACATATATACAATTCTTAAAGAAGCGTTATATGAATTTCCAGTAACTGAGGTAAGTGTTAAAATGCCGGAATGGATTGCTTGCTTATCACCAAATAATTGGTTAAAGAAAACTTATATTGAAAAAATAAAAGAAAGTGTTGTTGAAATCGACAAATTAAGAGATGTCGATAAAATAACTAATCCATTTGTTGATTGTGAATATATTAGTCGTGCATATCTATCTGATGTTGATACATCAAGTGGTGTTGTTAGTGTAACACTTGATGCTCCAAGTGGGTTGTATAATCAAGTATTAAAAGAAATCATTGGGGTTGATGTGAGAAATCGTGCCGAACTATTAAGTTTATTCCAAGATTATAATGAGGCTAAGTTTGAATATGATCAAATTAAAGGGGCTCTAAAAATGGTTAAGCAAACAGGTTATGGTGTGGCATCGCCAACTCTACTTGATATGAAATTAGATACACCTGAAATAATTAAGCAAGGTAATCGTTACGGAATTAAATTAAAAGCTGTCGCACCTTCTATACATATGATAAGAGTTGATGTTGAATCGACATTTGAGCCAATAATAGGGTCTGAACTACAGAGTAAAGAACTTATTAATCACTTAATGAAAGATTATGATTCAACACCGGATAACATTTGGAAAAGTGAAATCTTTGGTCGCAGTCTTGATGTTATTGTTAAAGAAGGAATTCAAGCGAAGTTATCATTAATGCCAGAAAATGCTAGATATAAATTACAACAAACCTTATCTAAATTAGTTAACAAAGGTTCTGGGAATCTATTTGCTATAGTTTTATGATAAATAAACTGTCACATTAAAGGGTGACAGTTTTTAATTATTATATAGATGTGTTTGTTTTAATTAATAATAAGGGATAAAATTGTGATAAAATATAACAAAAGTTAATAAAAACACGAAAAAAACATAAAAAGTTATTGATTTTATGTCTGAATAGTGGTATTCTTTAAATGTAAGCAAGATAGTTGCTTAAAAATTAGGGAGGTATAGAATGACTAAAACAGATTTAGTAAATTTTATTGCAGAAGAAACGGGACTTACAAAAGCTGATTCATCTCGTGTTTTAGAAGCAATGGTGAAGGGAGTTATCACTGGATTAAAAGAAGGCGATAAAGTAACTTTAACAGGCTTTTGTACTTTTACAGCAAAAGATAAACCAGAAAAAGAAGGACGTAATCCAAGAACTGGTGAAAAGGTTGTAATTCCAGCTCGTAGAGCAGTAACAATTAAAGCAGGTTCTAAATTAAAGGAAGCTTTAAACTAAAAGGCATTTAAGCCTTTTTTTAATGTGAGGTGCAATATGATTGAAACAGCAACAAAGGTCTTAAAAAAAATAGAAGATAAGGGATATAAAGCTTATTTGGTTGGTGGTTATCCTCGAGATTTATATTTAAATAGAAAGAGTGTTGATGTAGATATTTGTACTAATGCCACCCCTAAAGATTTAAAAGCAATATTTCCTAACGTTAATTTAAAAACAGTTAAATATGGTTCAATTTCCCTTGTTTTTAATAAAATTCATTTTGAAATAACAACATTTCGAAAAGAGATAAAATATGAAAAAAATCGCATTCCTGTAAAAATAAAGTATATTGACAATTTATTAGAAGATTTAAAAAGACGTGATTTTTATATCAATACTTTATGTATGGATTCAAATGGTAATATGATTGATTTACTTGGTGCTAAAGAAGATTTAGATGCCAAACAAATCCGTATGGTTGGTAAAACTAAACATCGTCTAAAACAAGATGTATTAAGAATTTTAAGAGCTATCAGATTTGCAACAACGCTCAATTTTAAGCTTGATAAGGAATTAGAAAAATATATTACTAAGTATGGTTATTTATTAAAAAAATTATCTTACGAGAGAAAAAAAGAAGAATTAGATAAAATTTTTTCTAGTTCTAATGTTGAATACGGGATCGATTTATTACTAAAAACTAAGTTAGACAAACATCTAGAAATACCTAAGTTATCCAAGGTTACAATAACTTCATCTATAATTGGAATTTGGGCTCAACTTGATGTCTTAAACCTTTATCGCTTTAATAGTAATGAGATAAAAACTATTAAATTAATAAATGAATTAATAAATAAAGAATTGTTTGAAGAAGAAAATTTGTATAAATATGGTCTTTATATTTCTACTATCGTTGGAGAAATTAAAGGTATAGATCGTAAAACAGTTAATGAACACTTTAATCAATTGTATATTAAAAACCGTAGCCAAATTGCTATTACACCCAAGGAAATATGTAAGTTATTAAAAAAGGAACCGGGTCCCTTTTTAAAAATAATTATTGACGATATAGAGAAAAAATTAGTTGTTAAAGAATTAACCAATGACATTTCTGTATTAAAGCAATATATCGTTGATAATTATCATCAAGCATTTTAATGTAGTTAAAATTATTGTATAATATAATTAGGTGATAAAATGATGGAAAAAGTAATTAAACTTATTGAAGATAAAAATATGATAATACCATATATATTATTTTCCCAATATTCAGAACTAAATATTAGTGATGAAGAATTAATTGTCCTTATGTATTTAATTAATGATTCAAGTAAAATTTATAATCCTAAAAAAATGAGTGAAGTTTTAAAGAAACCAATAAGTAAAATTTTAGAGTTGACTAATGAATTAACCGAAAAAGATCTTTTACAACTTGAGGTCAAAATTGAAAACAATGTTCATATTGAATACGTTTCTTTAGATAATTTATATCAAAAATTAGCCTTTTTAGTAATTAATGAACAAGTTGAAGAAGAGATTAATACTAATATATATGATAATTTCGAAAAGGAAATAGGAAGACCATTATCCCCAATTGAATTTGAATTAATAAATGGTTGGCAATCTAGTAAAATCAGTGATGAATTAATTTTACTAGCCCTAAAAGAAGCGGTTTATCATGGTGCAGTTAGTTTAAGATATATTGATAGAATATTGTTTGATTGGACTAAAAAGGGTTTGAAAACAGAATCTGATGTTATGGCTGAAAAACAAAAATTTAAAAAGCAACAAGAAACGTTAGAAGTTTTTAATTATGACTGGTTAAATGATGAAAAAGCAAGCAAAAATAATTGAAATCATTAATTATTTAGAACAACTTTACCCTAACGCGACTTGTGAATTAAATTATTCTAAAGATTATGAATTATTATTAGCGGTTATGTTAAGTGCTCAAACAACGGATGTCCGAGTTAATATGGTAACATCAATTTTATTTGATAAATATCCATCACTAGAAACTTTGGCTAATGCTAATGTAGAGGACATTATGAATATAATAAAACCAATTGGTACTTATCGTAAAAAATCGAAAAATATTATTGATATATCTAATAGTTTATTAGAAAACTACAACGGAAGAGTTCCTAATTCTCGTAAATATTTAGAAAGCTTACCAGGGGTCGGACGTAAAACAACTAATGTCATATTAAGTATTCTTTATAATGAACCCGTTTTGGCAGTTGATACTCATGTTAAAAGAGTAAGTGTTAGATTAGGATTAGCAAAGGAAAATGATGATGTTTTAATTATCGAACAGAAATTAACGAAAATCTTGCCCAAAGAAAAAATTAATAAATTGCACCATCAATTAATCTTTTTTGGTAGATATCACTGTAAAGCAAGAAAACCTAATTGTAATAATTGTGCATTAACTAATATTTGTCAATATTTTAAAACAAATAAAAACTCCAGTTTATAACTTGGAGTTTTTTTATTATTTATTTAATTACAACTTTTCTAGCATGAGTTTTATTGTAATTTTTGTAACTAACTTTATATGAAATTATATAAGTGTTAGCTACTGAAGTATCAATTTGATCAACAATATTACCAGTACTTTCCTCAGTTATCGTTATTTCAAGATTTGCTAAATGTGTTACATTATCAGTGTTTTCCATAACATTAACACCAGGATTTATTTCGGCATAGGTATCATTAATTTTGAGTTCAACCAATTGATCACCTACTAAATCAGATGTAATTAATAATTGCTCTCCAACGATAGTTGTTTCAACCCCTGAACTCATATTAGCTTTAAATATAGAATAAGCAGATCTAACAACATATGTATTGTTACCAGAGGTAGCAGGAGTAGTAAAATGATTGTTTTTGGTAAATCCTAATAATTTTAAACTATCACCATTTTTAATATAGACATTATATCCTATATCACCAATGTTTTTTGAATTGTATGAAAGACGTTCATTTAAGTGTTTATTTTGTTCTTTTTGATTTGTAAAAACACTTTTAAAGAATTTACTTAATTCGTTTTTATCTATTGCACTAGGTGTTTTAATAGAATCCCATGTTAAATTGATGTTAGAACCTTGTTGTTTTGCTTGTAAATTAGTTGGATTTTCAAGTTTGCTATATCTTGGTGATACCTCAGTTGGTTCAGTACCTTTTTTAAACAATTCTGTGACTATCATATTTTTAGGTGTAAACTCACTCGGCAACATAGCTGGTGAGGTTCCCTTTTCGACAGCAACACTTATAACATCTTTTGGTCTAGTAAAACTTTTATTTTCTGTATAAATTCCTTTAGCAACGGCTTGGAATAATTTTCTAAAATCAGCACTACCAAACTTATTATAATATTTTGTAGAGATTTCATCATAACCATACCATTGCGCTATAGCATAATCTGGGGTATATGAAGCAATCCATAAATCATTAACAGCATTACTAGGTAATTTATGATCCCTGAAGACTTCAGGTGGAAAATTACTAGTTCCAGTTTTAGCACAATAGTTAACATTGTTAACATTCCAATTACCATATAATCCCCAACGAGCGGCATCAAGAAGGACACTACTAACCATATATGCTGTAGCAGGACTCATTACTTTTTCTTTTTTTATCTTATGTTCATATACTTCGTTAGTATCTCGATAAACAATTTTAGTAACAGAATGAGGTTCAATATAATACCCTCCATTGGCAAAAGAGGCATAGGCTGCAGCCATACTCATAGGTGATTCACCAGTGTAACCACCCAAAGAGTGTGACTCGTGAACAAGCCCATCTTCTATCTCGGGATTTAATCCTATAGAAGTAATAAAATCTTTAATGTTTTCATTGCTAACACTTTGAAAAGCTTTTAAAGCAGGAACATTTCTTGAAGTTTTTAAAGCCTCTCTTAAAGTGATTAGACCATCATATTTGAAATCCCAGTTATGAATTGGAATTCCAGTTGAATAAGCGTGGGGTTCATCTGCAAAAGGATGATATGTTGACCAGTTATTAAATTCAATACCGGGTGCATAATCAAATAGAGGTTTAGAAGTAGAACCTATATGTCGTTCGGTATCAGTTGCCAAATTAAAACCTTTTAAATTTGTTTTGTGACGTCCAGCACCTACAGCTACTACTTCACCAGTTTTAACATCGATTACTGCAATACCAGCATCAACCACATCGTTTTCCCAGTTATATAATTCACCACTGTAAACTTTATTGATATGATTTTGTTTTTCAAGATCAAAGGTTGTATAAATTTCCATTGGTACTTCAAATGGATCGAGTTCAGTTATTTTCATAACTTCGTCGACAACGGTGTTGATTACTCCTACATATTCACCACCACTTACTTCTTTTTGCTCAACGATTAAATCATGAACTGTCATCTCTTCAGCGACTTTTCGTTCTTCAGAGTTAATGTAACCATGTCGGTTCATTAAGTATAAAACAGTTTTTCTTCTTGCCTCTGCTTCATCAGGATATAAATAAGGGTCATATCCGTTTGGAGCCTGGAATAGACCAGCTATTAAAGCTGCCTCAGGTAAAGTCATATCTTTAGCCTTTTTATTAAAATATAATTGAGAAGCTTGTTCTACTCCATAAGCCCCTCCATAGTCGCGGCCACCTAAGTAGTTTGAATTAGCGTAAAGCTCTAATATTTCAAACTTTGTATACTTCTTTTCAACTTTAAAGATAGATAAATAGATATCAGTAAATTTACGGATTATTCCCTTAATACCTCTATCTTCAGTTGATGTGAAGTGATTTTTAACAATTTGCATTGTTAAGGTTGAAGCACCGCCCGCATCTTGCCCTAAGGCTTGACCAAATGCTGCTTTAAGAAAACGTGGTAAGTCAAAACCATTGTGTTGGAAAAACCTTGAGTCCTCTGTTGCAATAATTGCATCTATTAAAACTTCAGGCATTTCTTCATAAGTGATTTTTTCCCGCATTTCTTCGCCTACTTTAGCAATTACTTTACCATCTTTACTATAGATGATTGATGCTTCTTTTTTATATAACTTTTCTGGATCAAAATTCGGAGCGTTTTTAACAATAATAAATATGAAAAAAATCGCAAATATTATTCCAATAATAGTTAAGGTAAAGAAGGCAATCAATATATATTTTAGTCTTTTTCTTTTCTTTTCATCTTTTGAGACTACTTTCTTATTGTTGCTAGGTTTTTTAGACGGTTGGCGTTTGGAACCAACTTTGTTTTGGGAATTATTTGTTCTAGTTTTTTTAGTTCTTGTTTTCTTTTTGTTCTTTATAATTGGAGGAACAAATAAGATGACATTTAAAGTTCCAATAATTAATAAGGATAACCAAAAATCAAAAGCCATTGCACCAATAATTAAGCCTAGGAAACTAATTCCAATAATTAAGCTATTTTCTTTGTTCTTCGTAATCCATTTTTTAATTTTTACTAATTTTTTCTTCATAATACTCTCCTTTAAAATAGATTTCATCAATTATTTTTAAATAATCCAATCTAGGATTATATTTGATTTCCAAGATGTAACCTTTTTCATTAAAATAAGAATAAGGTATTGATTTTCTTTTGTTATTTTTTAAAAAATTCATAAAATCCTTTCCATCTAAAAAAAATGTTTTATTATAATTTACAAATCTAACAATAAGAAAACCAATTCCACCATGCTTTATAATTTTTCTGAGATGGTCAATTTGATGTTCGTGAATATTCCTTAATGGAAAACAATTTTTATCTTTTGTTTCTTTTGCTTCAAAGTCAATATATTTTCCACGATATATACCATTATAATCTGTCGTTGATGCCTTTTGAAAATAAGCATCTTTGATTTTGGCTTTTTGTGGTGAAATATAATCAACTTTCTTAATAGTAATCGGAGTTGGTTTTTTATGAATAACAGCAATGTCATTTACTAAATAATAGTTATTAGTTTCATTTAAATCTGCTTCTAACACCATTCCTCGGTTACTGTAATTAATTTGTTTTTGTTTATGTAATTTTACTCCATTAGGGTAATTCATTATATCACCAATATAATTATACTATAAAAAGTCGAATTTTACTATAAAAAAGCATAATACTTTTGGCATATAATTTCTAGTTTTGTCGAATGTAATGTTTTATTTATTTAAATATGATAGATTATTATCAAGAGGTGATATATGGACAAACATTACCAAATTGAACAACTTTTTAATGAAATGATTGGTGATGTAAAGTATATAAAATTAACTACTTATTTTTCTAGTAAAAATAAGTAGTTTTTATTTGATAATATTTTAAATAGCCGATAATTTTGTAAATCTCATATCACTGTATTGCTTTAGGTAATGTTAGTAATCAGTTTAATTAAATATTTTTTTTGTAATTTATGAATTATAGTGTATCTCAAAAATAAATAAAAAAGATAAATATAAACTTTCGGTAGATAAGAGGTGCATTTTAACATTGAAAAACGATGTTAAATTTGTTATAATTACATTGTAATTAGTTAAGTGGAGGTTTTGGTATGAATTTAAGTCAAATAAATAAAAAACTAGCTTTAATTGGTGGAGTTGTTGTTGGATTGGTAGTTGTTGCTGTAATTGCAATTTTTATAATTGCCAGAGATAACAATCTAGAATTTTCAGCAATTGAACAACAATTAAGAAGAGGAGCAGAAAAATACTTTAAAGATAACGCTAATTTGCTACCGAAAGAAAATGGTCAAAAAACAGTTGTTGATGTTACAACGTTAGAAAACGGAGAATATATTCCACTATTGTCAAAAATGGTTAAGAATGATGTTGTTTGTAATGGTGAAGTTCGTGTTTCTAAAAATGGTAAGCATTATCTTTATGTTCCGTATTTGAATTGTGGAAAAGAATATGTTACAGAAGAATTATATAAAAAAATTATTAACCCAAGCAATATTGTAACTAAAGATGATGGTCTTTATAAAATAAATAATGAATACGTTTTTAGAGGTGAGCCAACTAACAATTTTGTTGAGTTTGCTGGACAAAAATGGCTAATAATCAAAGTTGATAAAGATAACCATATAAAAATCATGCAATATGAAAACAAAAATAGGTTCGTTTGGGATAACCGTTATAATATCGATAGAAATAGTAATGAAGGAATAAATAATTATTTGAAAAGTAGTATTGAAACCGAATTATTAAATTTATTTGATAGTGAAGAACTTATCCCTGAAAAGGAAAAAAGATTTGTTGTGTACAAACCGTTTTGTATAGGCAAACGAAGTGAAACAGCGGCGGATAAATCAGGCAAAGTTGAATGTGCTAAGATGACCAAGGCACAACCTCTTGGTTTGATTACTGTTGGTGAATTTTTAACTGCAAGTTTAGATAAAAATTGTAAAACAACTTATGATGCTTCATGCCAAAACTATAATTATTTGGCAAAATTTGAACACTCTTGGTGGACAATAACTGGAAACAAAGAGAAAAGTCATCGTATTTATCGAGTTTCTTCATCTTTTATAACAGATACATCTGCTAGTAATGAAATCAGAATTAAACCAGTTTTACATTTAAGTGATAACATTATTTATAGTGGGGGTATCGGAACTTTTGACGATCCATACATTATTAAGTAAATTGAATTGACTAGATATTAAAAAATTGATAGAATTAAAGTAATAAGGGGTGGTGTCAGTGTTACAAGATAGGATATTATTAACTGTAAAAGATATACTTGATAAGGAATTCAAAATTGATACTAGGGGCTTTAGACCACAAGAAGTAGACAAGTTTTTAGACATAATAATTCGTGATTATGAAGAATTTATTAAAATTATCAAAGAAATTGAAACTGATAAAAAAGAACTTGTTGAAGATAATATTAGATTGAAACAAGAAATTAGAACGTTAAAAATGAAGTTAGATGTTGTTAAAGAAACACCAGCAGTAGAGATTAACAATGCTGACTTATTACGAAGACTTTCGAGTCTTGAAAAAATAATTTATGGTCGAGACGAATAATATTTTGACAAACGCTGCATCTTTACTAAGATGTAGAGGAAAGTCCATGCTCGCACTACCTGAAATGGTAGTAGTGTTCGTGCATAGGGAAAAAATAACTTATGGTAGCTTTAGCTAACGGCGCCAACATAACCTAAGTTTTTTTAATATGGTTATGGGCATAAAGTGCCACAGTGACGATATAGTTTAGAAATGAACTAGTGGAACGGGTAAACCCCACGAGCGAGAAACCCAAATTTTGGTAGGGGAACCTAATAAAGGGGAATAACAACTCTTTATGGGATTGAGAAATCAATAGATAGATGTTTGTCGCCTAGAAATAGGAACAGAACATGGCTTATAAAATATTATTTTTTGATAAAAGGTGGTGTACATGAAAGAAATCGGTGAAAAACTAAGGGAAGAACGTCTTAGTATCGGAATTTCTATTGAAGAAGCAGCTGAAGATTTAAAAATGCGGCCAATTCAAATTGAAAACATTGAAGAAGGTAATATGGAAGCGTTTCAAGATATTTTCTACCTAAAATATTTTATTAGGGATTATTCTAAATATTTGGGATTAAAATATGAGGAAATGGTTGATGAGTTTAATGAATTTTTATTTGATTATACTTCTAAAATATCACTAGATGATATTAAGGAAGCGAGAAAAAAGGCTGATAAAATAGAAAAAACTAATAAAATTTCATCTCCCTATACATTAGAACCTCGCCGCAGAATAAATATTACACCATTAATTATATACATTCTTATTATTGCTTTGGTAATAGTTGGTCTATATGTTTATTTTAGAAATGAACAAGATGAATTTAATAATAACAGTATTGTAATAAATACTAAAAATTAGGAGGATTAATATGAATTTGCCAAACAAACTAACGATGTTAAGAATATTTTTAACATTTGTTATAATTGCTATTTTAACATTACCGTTTGAAGCTGCAGGAATTGAACTAACCAAATTATTTATTAATGAAGCCATAGTGGTAGATATTAAATATATTATAGCTGGTATATTATTTATAATAGCGTCACTAACTGACTTTGCAGATGGTTATATTGCTAGAAAATATAACTTAGTAACGAACTTTGGTAAGATGATTGACTCCATTGCTGATAAAATATTAGTTAATTCGATTTTAATTATTTTATCTTCTACAGGTTTTATTCATCCGATTATTCCTGTTACAATTATTATTCGTGATACAGTTGTTAATTCGATAAAAATGATTGCTGGAAGTCAAGGATCAGTAGTATCTGCTATTTGGATGGGTAAAGTAAAAGCAGCATGTTTGATGATCGGAATAGCACTTACCTTATTTTATAATTTGCCATTTGAATTGTGGAATTTAAGAATTTCTGATTTCTTACTTTTAATTGCGACGGTTTTATCAATAATATCAGCAGTTCAATATTACAATATGAATAAGCAATATATCTTTTCAGAAATCAAACAATAAGAAATGACAATAATATATATAAATTCTTAATTAATTGTTAAGAATTTTTTCTTTATTAATAAATTATTAACAACAAAATAAACCAAACGAATGTTCGTTTTAGGTATTGACAAGGGAATAAATATAGTATAAAATGTTAATAGATGTTAGGAGGAATATAAAACATGTCAAAAACAACAGGTGATAAAACTTTAAATCAAGTTTTAAAAGATATCGAAAAACAATTTGGTAAAGGTTCAGTTATGAAGCTGGGGGATAATGAACAACAAGAAATAGATGTTATACCTAGTGGTTCAATAGCTTTAGATAACGCACTTGGTATAGGAGGATATCCCAAGGGAAGGATAGTTGAAATATACGGACCCGAATCGAGTGGTAAAACAACATTCGCCCTTCATGCAATAGCCGAGGCCCAAAAATTAGGTGGAACAGTTGCTTTTATTGATGCTGAGCATTCATTGGATCCCCAATATGCTTCGAAATTGGGAGTTAATATTAATGAATTATTATTATCACAGCCTGATAATGGGGAGCAAGCTTTGGAAATATGTGAAGCGCTAGTTCGTAGTGGAGCAATAAGTACAATTGTTATTGATTCAGTTGCTGCTCTAGTGCCTAAGGCAGAAATTGAAGGTGAAATGGGTGACTCTCATATGGGACTTCAAGCGCGACTTATGAGTCAAGCATTACGAAAATTATCAGGTATTATTAATAAAACAAATACTACTGCTATATTTATTAATCAGCTACGTGAAAAAGTAGGAGTTATATTTGGCAATCCTGAGGTAACGCCAGGCGGAAGAGCTTTAAAATTTTATTCATCAGTTCGTCTAGAAATTAGAAGAGCAGAACAAATAAAACAAGGTGCTGATATCATTGGGAATAAAACAAATATTAAAGTAGTTAAAAACAAAATGGCACCACCATTTAAATCATGTTCTGTTGATATTATGTATGGTCTTGGTGTGTCTTCTGAAGGAGAACTTGTTGATTTGGCAAGTGATGCAAATATAATTGAAAAAAGCGGAGCTTGGTATGCATATAAAGGGGATAAGTTGGGGCAAGGTAAAGAAAACGTAAAGGAATTGTTGAAGAGTAATCCTGAGTTGAAAAAGGAAATAGAACAAAAAGTTCGAGAACATTACAATATCTTGTCTAAGAACAAAACAATTGAAAAAGTCGAAAAAAAATAGATAAACACGAATGTATTTTCTTATATTCGTGTTTTTTTCTTGACTTATACTTTTATATTATTTAAAATAAGAGTAAGGTGAAATAAAAATTTTACTTTATTATATATATATGGGGAGGTATAGTATGGATAATATAGCTTTCTCCATTTTATTGGTCCTTGTAGGACTTTTTGTTGGAATAATAACAACGTTTTTAATTAATTATATAAGAGAAAAAAATTCTTCTAAAAAGGCAGAAATGATTCTAGAAAACGCTAAAAATGAAGCATCGAAAATAAAACGCGACCATTTATTAGAAGCAAAAGAGGAATCGTATAAAATAAAAAGTGAACTTGATAAAGAAGTAAAAGAGAAAAAAAAGGAAATAAAAGAAGCGGAAGATCGCTTAATTATTCGCGAGGGTAATATTGACAGACGGGATCAGACTCTTCAAAAACGCGAAAACATGTTAGAAGAACGTGAAAATAATTTAATTGAGAAACAAAAAGAAGTCCAAACGGAACAAATGGAGATTGAAGAAATTAAAAATCAACAAATTGAACTTTTAGAAAAAATTGCTGGCTTTTCTAAAAATGAAGCAAAAGACTTAGTTATGGCTAAGGTTGAGGAAATGATGAATTTAGAAATTACAGCATACATTAAAGAACGAGAGGAAGAAGCTAAGTTAGTTGTTGATAGGCAATCAAAAAATTTATTAGTAAAGACAATGCAAAGATATGCTAGTGACGTGGCTAATGAGCAAACAGTAACTGTCGTTACGCTTCCTAATGATGATATGAAAGGACGTATTATTGGACGTGAAGGAAGAAACATTAGAACGATTGAAGCTGTTACCGGTGTTGATTTAATAATTGATGATACACCTGAAGCTTTTGTCTTATCTAGTTTTGATCCTTATCGAAGAGAAATCGCACGCTTAACAATTGAAACGTTAATTAAAGATGGTCGAATTCACCCAGCCAGAATCGAAGAAGTTTATGATAAAACTTGTAAGGAAATGCAAATAAAAGTTCGTGAATATGGTGAAGCGGCTTTATTTGAATTAGGTATTACTAAGGTTAATCCAGAATTAGTCGAAATTTTAGGAAAACTACATTTTCGTACTAGTTATGGTCAAAATGCTTTGCAACATGCAATAGAGGTTGCTAATTTAGCAGGAATTATGGCCGCTGAAATTGGTGAAAATATTGGAATGGCAAAACGTGCTGGATTATTTCATGATATTGGTAAATCAATTGATCATGAAGTTGAGGGAAGTCATGTTGAACTTGGAGTTAATTTAGCGAAAAAATATAAAGAATCAGATGTTGTTATTGATGCTATTGCATCACACCATGGTGATGAACAACCAACAACAATTATTGCTGAATTAGTTGAAATCGCGGATACCTTATCTGCATCGCGACCTGGTGCGCGAAATGATTCACTAGAAAACTATATTAAACGTTTACAAGATTTAGAAAAGATAGCTACTAATATTAATGGTGTTGAAAAAGCATTTGCAATCCAAGCAGGACGAGAACTTCGTGTTGTTGTAAAACCAGAAGTTATTGATGATTTAACTAGTTATAAAGTAGCTCGTGATATTAAAACTAGAATTGAAAATGAAATGCAATATCCCGGAACAGTTAAAGTCACTGTTATCCGTGAAACGCGTGTAACTGAAGAAGCCAAATAAGGCTTTTTTTTCATAAAAAAAGATAAATAAAAATTATACTATTAGACCAAATATAATTATTAAAAATTATCCAGCTTTAGAAGTAAAAGAACAACTTCAAAGTGGGTCAATTATTTCTTTACCAATTAACGGAATAGTTGAAGCCGAATTAAACCATATTATTGATAATATATATAGTAAAGGTTTAAAGGTAGAAACCCTATCTAGTTTATTAAGCGAATAATAAATAAATGTAATTTTATTTTTGTTCGCTTTTTGTATGTAATACAAAGGGAGAAGATGATGTGAAATAAAAAAAGAAACTAGATATTTTGTTTGAAAATCATAATTTTTGAAAATGTTGTTTTTAAAAAACACTTCAAAATAAAACTTTTTTTCAGAAAAATAAAAATTACTTATACACTTAATTTATTGGTTTTGCGTTGGAAAAACAATGATAAAACAACTTTATTGTTTTTTTGTTTTGCTTTAAAAATAAAAATAAAAAGTTTTAAAACTAGATATTTTATTAAAAGTGTCAATTGGAAAAATGTTTTTTTGTTATGAAATAAGGCTTCCTGTGAATGATGCAAAATAAAAATAAAAAAAGCGAACATTTTAATTGACATTGAAGAAAGATGGGGATATAATTAAGACATAAGTAAGATATTGGGAGGATAGAGTTATGGTAAGTGTAGAAGAAAAAATAAATGATTTAATTGTTATCAAAAGAAACGGAAGAAGGGTTAATTTTGATGGTTCGAAAATTGCAATAGCAATAAAAAAAGGATTTGATAGTATTGTTCATAATGATGAAGATGCTGATGATGTTAAGAAATACACCAATAATGATGTAAATAAAATATATTTAGCGGTTATAAAAAGACTTGAAAAGGAATATCTAGAAGATGGAAAAATCAAGATAGAAGAAATTCAAGATTTAATAGAAGACGAATTACAAAAAAAAGGATATGACGATGTTTATAAATCTTTTTCGGAGTATCGTATTAGAAGAGCTCATTCAAGAGAAATGTTTTTTGATCAAAAGAAACAACATAAGTTTTTAAAAGTAATAGAAAGTCTAGGACTTAAATCAGCTAATGAGGATGACACTAAAAGAGAAAATGCTAATGTGAATGGCGATACCGCAATGGGAACTATGTTGCAATATGGAAGCACCATTTCCAAAGAATTTGCTAAATCGTATTTATTAAAAAATAAGTTTGTAGAAGCTCATGAAGACGGAGAAATTCATATTCATGATTTAGATTTTTTAGCAATGGGAACTACAACTTGTACTCAAATTGATTTAAATAAATTATTTAAAGATGGCTTTTCAACTGGTCATGGATTTTTAAGAGAACCTAATGATATTATGTCTTATACTGCATTAGCTGCTATTGCTATTCAGTCAAATCAAAATGATCAACATGGTGGGCAGAGTATTCCGGCATTTGATTACTATATGGCACCGGGTGTTTTAAAAACTTTTAAAAAACAATTTAAACAAATGGTTTATGATTTGTTAGATTTTACTGAATTCATAAAATTTATTAACTTTGATAAACTTGTTACTGAAATTGATAAAATAGATAGTATTGAATTTGATATTAATGATTTTTCTAAATACTTTAAAGAAACAGAAGGTATCGAAAAAATATTTACTCAGGCTTATGAAAAGGCATTGCTAAAAACTAATAGAATTGTTTATCAATCGATGGAAGCCTTTGTTCATAATTTAAATACAATGCATTCTAGAGCCGGGGCTCAAGTTCCGTTTTCATCTATTAATTTCGGAACCGACACTTCTCCAGAAGGCAGAATGGTTATAAAAAATTATTTATTAGCAGCTGAATCTGGACTTGGTAAGGGTGAAACCGCTATTTTCCCAATCTCAATTTTCAAAGTAAAAGAAGGAGTTAATTATAATCCGGAAGATCCTAATTACGACTTATTTAAACTTGCTTGTAATGTATCAGCTAAAAGATTGTTTCCTAATTTCTCATTTCTAGATTCACCTTTCAACTTAGAATTTTATAAAGAAGGAGATTATAATACCGAAGTTGCATATATGGGATGTCGTACTAGAGTTTTAGGTAACGTTGTTGATCCAAATAAATCAATTACACCGGGAAGAGGAAACTTATCGTTTACCTCGATTAACTTACCAAGGTTAGGTATTAAATACGGTGTTGCAACTAATGATGAAATGGATTTAGAAGGCTTTTATAAAGAACTTGAAGAGAAAATGCAACTAGTTAAGAATCAATTATTAGATCGTTTTGAAATCCAATGCAATAAACGTTTATATAATTCACCATTTGTTCTAGGACAAGGTGTTTGGATAGATTCGGAAAAATTAAAAAATACTGATCGATTAAGAAAAGTATTAAAGCATGGTAGTTTAAGTATTGGTTTTATTGGTTTAGCTGAAACGCTAAAAGCTTTAATTGGAAAACATCACGGTGAAAGTGAAAAAGCTCAAAAATTAGGGCTAGAAATTATTGGATTTATGAAAAATAAAGTTGATGAATTTGCTGAGAAACACAATCTAAACTTTACTCTGTTAGCAACACCTGCTGAAGGTTTATCAGGAAGATTTACAAATATAGATAGGGCAATATTTGGTAAAATAAAAGGAGTTACTGATAAAGAATATTATACAAATTCTTTCCACGTTCCTGTAAAGTACAATATTTCCGTAACCAAAAAGATAAAAACAGAAGCACCTTATCATGCGTTTACCAATGCTGGACATATTACATATATTGAACTAGACGGTGATACTTCTAATAATATTGAAGCTTTTGAAAAGATTGTTCGTGTGATGAAAGAATCAGGTATTGGTTATGGAGCTATTAATCATCCTGTAGATAGAGATCCTGTGTGTGGATTTACCGGTGTTATCGGTGATCAATGCCCTGGTTGTTCAAGAACTGAGGCAGATGGTGTAAAATTTGAACGCATTAGAAGAATAACGGGATATTTAGTAGGAACTGTTGATAGATTTAATAATAGTAAACGTGCTGAAGAAAGAGATCGGGTAAAGCACAATGTTAATTAGATTAGCACGCCCGATTCAAAGGGATAGTATTGTTGATGGCGAAGGTCTTAGAACTGTTATTTGGACCCAGGGATGCGCTCATAAGTGTTTTGGTTGCCATAATCCGAGTACTCATTCATTTGACGGTGGTTTTGCTCAAGATATTGATGAATTGAAAAAACAAATTAAAAATTCTCATAATCAAGATGGAATTACACTATCAGGTGGTGATCCTTTCTTTCAATTAGATGCTAGTATTGAAATAGCGACCTACTCACAAAGTATTGGTTTAAATGTTTGGGCATATACAGGATATACTTTTGAACAGTTAATGCTTTTAGCTAACAAAAATGATAAAGTATTAATGTTGCTGCAACAAATCGATGTTTTAGTAGATGGTCGATTTGAGTTGTCTAAAAGAAGTTTAGATTGGAAATTTAGAGGCTCTAAAAATCAACGAATAATTGACGTTAAAAAAAGTTTGAAAGGCAATAAACCGATAATTATAACTAAATATAATAAGAATAATAGTTATAACATTTTAAACAAAAAATCACAACATATTTATGTCTGAAAAAGTAGTCCCAAAGGGCTGCTTTTTTATTATGATTTACAGCTTAATTGTACAGTGAAAAAACAAGAAAAAAATATGTT
>DUPI01000015.1 GCA_012838395.1 Mollicutes bacterium | reverse complement strand
TTACATCTTTAGTCTTCCAATAATTATTGGAGTTAATAATTCCTTGTTCTCCCTTATCCAAACTATGATTATTAGCTAAACTAATTAAATTAAAACCAGTATCTACTAAGGCATCTCCAATTTCTTCTGGTGAGTTAAACCTGGGGTAAGTTGATAATCCAAGCTTCTTACCACCGATAATGGTTTCTTGATTACAAAAGGCTAAATCATGTTTTTGAATAATTGGTTTTATGTATTCAAAAAGATAATTAAAATCATATTTATCATTACTTATATAAGCATCTTTATAAATCGCATCATGAATCAAAACATCACCAGCCATAATTAAAGATAATTTATATTCCTTTTTATCTTCTTTTATTTCACTATTTACTTTAACTTTTTTTTGAAAACAACCTACAACAAAAAACATTATTATTAATATTATAATTGTTTTTTTCATAAGTTCCTTTCTATTATATTATATCAACTATTTAATTTTAGTATCATAATCAATACCAAAATCAATTGTTTTAGCCTCTTTGGAAGCATTTTTAACAATTACTTTAACTTTATCTCCCAAACGATAGCCCCGTTTGTTTTTATTACCTTTCAAAGAAAAGGTAGTTTCATCAAAGGAATAACGATCATCAATTAAATCTTCTATTCTAACTAAACCTTCTACTAAATTCGGAAGTTCAACAAACATTCCAAAACTCATAACACTACTAACAATTCCCGTATACTTTTCACCTATATGTTGCATCATATACTCGGCCTTTTTCATATCTGTTACTTCTCTTTCACAATCAATCGAATCTCTTTCTTTTTTCGAAGTATGTTCCGTTAAAAAAGGTAAACGATTATCCCAAAAATTAATTGTATCTTGATCTATTTTATTTTTAAACAAATAAGTTCGGAGTAAACGATGAACGGTTGTATCAGGATATCTTCTAATTGGTGAAGTAAAGTGAGTATAACATTTACTTGCTATGCCAAAATGCCCAATATTATTGTTATCATATATTGCCTTTTGCATACTTCTTAACATTAATTTTGATAAAATTAAAAATTCTTTTTTATCTTTTAAATTTTTTAAAATCTCTTGTATTGTTTTAGAGTCATAATTTTTCTTTTTAACATCTATTTTATAACCCAATACTTTGATGAAATCTAAAAATTGATTAACTTTTTCTTCATTCGGTTTTCCATGAACGCGGTAAACGAAGGGCAATTCCATAAAATAAATAGTCGCTGCTACTGTTTCATTGGCCACAATCATAAAATCTTCAATTATTTTTTCACCAATGCCACGGTCACGAAGTACCACATCTACGGCCTCACCTTTATCATTGACAACAATTTTTGATTCATCTATTTCAAAATCAATAAATCCTCTTCTTTTTTTATTATCACGAAGAATTTGTGATAAATCATGCATTTTATTTAACACTTCTTTATAATCTTCATAACCTTTGGGAATAATATTTTTTTCTAAAATTTTATTAACATTTTCATAAGTCATTTGTTTTTTTGAACGAATAACACTTTCTAAAATATTGTAATCAACGACTTCACCTTTAGCATTAATTTCCATTATACACGATATTGTCAAACGGTTAACATCAGGATTTAAAGAACAAATACCATTTGATAGCTTATGGGGAAGCATTGGGATTACACGGTCAGCTAAATAAACACTTGTACCTCGTTTAAAAGCTTCTTCATCAAGGCGACTATTCTCCCTAACATAATAACTAACATCTGCAATATGAACACCTAATAGATAATTACCATTATCCAAAATTTCTAAAGATAAAGCATCATCTATATCCTTAGTATCTGAACCATCTATAGTAAAAATAGTTTTATCTCTTAAATCTACTCGCCCACTTATCTCATCTGGTGTAACTTCATTCGTAATAAGTTCTGCTTCTTTTAAAACATTTTCCGGAAAAACATCATCAATATCATACTTAGCAGCAATTGACATTATATCAACACCAGGGTCATTTTTATGACCAATAATTTTTAAAACTTGGCCACGGTATTTGTTATTACCTAGATGATTTTGAATTCTAACTAAAACTTTATGACCATTCATTGCTCCAAGAGTATGTTTTTTATCAATTTCTATATTTAATTTTACTTTTTCATCATCAAGATCAATATATCCTTTACCTTGTTTGTAGTAAAATTCACCAACTAATTGTTTTAATTTACGATCAACAATTTTAACAATACGTCCTTCTTTTTCTATACCTTTAACATTAATAATTTCAATGATAACAGTATCCGAATGGATTGCTCCATTCATATTAGAACCGTGAATATAGACATCTTCATCGCCATCAATTACAACAAAACCAAAACCTTTCTTGTTAACAATTAAACTTCCAACACGAAGATGACTATTATTAAATAGCATATAATTACCTTTTTGAGTACGATATACTTGTAAATGTTCTTCTAATTCAACTAAAGTTTTTAATACTTCTTTAAAATCTTCAATTGAGGTATGTCCTAATCGTTCATTAATTTCAGTTGCCGAAATAGCTTTCTTTTCTTTTTTTAATATATCTAATATTTCATCATGCATCTTTTACACCCCATAATTACATTATAGAGCAAAAGAGATTTAAAATATAGTCTATTTTAAAATTTCTTTTAATTTATAACTAATTTTTTCAAAGTTGTTATCTTTTATTAAAAGATAAGCATCGGTACTGATATTAGTAACCTTGTTATTTAAAATTTTTGTTAGTTTAAAAATAAAGTCTTTTGAATCATTATATAAATACATATTTTTACTATTAATAAAATATTTGTTATATGCGACAGAATTTTTTATTAATAGTTGTTTTTTTTGTAAAATTATATATAACAAGTTATTGTGGTCCCTTATATTATTTTCACAATAAACAATAATGTTATTTTTTGATACTAAAGTCATATATTCAAAAATACTACAGTTTTTTATAATCTTGATATTAGGTGGAAAGTTATTAACAATATTAATATTTTTAGATGACAATAAATAATCTGGCACATACCCTAATACTTGAAAATTTATTTTAGGAAATTTATTTGCAATTTCATTTATCCGCTCTAATTTACTATAATATGTATCTATAATTAAACAAGAATTTTTAGAAGGCTTATTACTTCTAAATTTAATCAAGCTTGGTGTTTCCTTTTCAACAATTTCAATTTTTGTTTTAACATGTTTTTTTAATATACTCTTGAATGAGGGTAAACTAACTATAACTAGATAACATTGATTTAAAACAGAATTTAACAAATTATTATACGTATTAGCCCTTACAGAATTTGAATCATTAAATTCAATAATCTTGTATTCTTCTAAATAAGTAATAAAAATTATTTTCTTCTTGTTAGAAGTGTTTTCTTTAATTCGTTTTAATATTCTTTGATTTAATTCTGCTACCACATAATAATCATAATCAACATTTGGATTAGTAGTATATTTTACTTTGGCATGATCAAAATAACTAACAATCTTTGACAGTAAGTTCTTATTTTCAATCATTATAAAAATCATATTCCACCTCTTTAATATCTATATAACTGATATTATTATTGGAATATCTACTTTTTATATACCTTTTATCAACATATAAAAAAAGAAAAACTTTCGTTTTCTTGATACATCTATATTTGCTTTTATAAAGAATTATTATTAGTTAACAGTTTAATCACTTAACAATTATATAAACAATTGCCATAAATAAAATTTGAAAAAGAAAAGTTAAAAATCCTAATAGTAAAGCAGAGGCGTAACCTTTATGATTTTCAGTTTCCTCAGTTTCCACAAAAAAGTGTTTAGCACTAGGATGAGCCCCCAAAGTTTTAGCTTTACCGCCGTAGACTTGTCCTTTACTTTGATTTGAATCTCCGTTTAAATTGTCTTGTTTTTCGATTTGTGATTGGGTTTCTTCAATCATTTTTTTTAAATCTTTCCACTTTTTTATTAATTCTTTTTCGCTCATTTGCACACACCTCTTCTATATAATTACCTATTGCTTTTTTTCTTTCCTATATATACTATTGCAAAAATAATAAAACCAAGTAAAGCTGCAATCATATCTTGCATTGTATCATTAATTCCTGTTTCTAAAACTCGTTGAGCATTACCATCAAAAATATAGTCAGATATGTATTCAAAAATTTCCCATAAAACAGCACTCATACAAGTTATAGATGCCATAAAAATTAAATTAAATTTTATATTATGATGATCATATTTATTAAAATTTTTCAAAATAATTACAGCAAACATTGAAAATAAAAATCCCGTTGTAAAGTGGACGATTTTATCAAATAAGGGAATTAAATAATACAAATTATATAAAGAACCAAGAATAATAGCTGCAATAATGAATATTGTATATAACATTATTATACCATCTGTTATCTTATATGTTAATAGCTTGTTTAAAAAATATGGAATTAACATAGATGGAATAATTGACATTGTAATTAATAGTTTGATTAAGTTATCATTTTTTATATATACAAAGCCTAAATACAAACTTACACAACTAGCAATTATAAATAACAAATAATTAATTTTCTTTATTAATTTCATAATCGAGCTCCTGTATCTCTACTTGACTAATGGAATTAAATCTTTTAGTGATTTTATCAGTCGTAGTATGAATATCTTTTACTTCCTTACTAACAGTATCAATACTTTTGGATAATCGATCCCAACGTTCTTTATAACGTCTAAATTCAGTATCTAAATATTTTAATTCTTGGTGAATTATTGAGGCATATTTATCACGTTCAATATTTTTTATAATTATTTGGATTGTAGTTAGGGTACTAATTAAGGTAGTTGGTGAGGTAATCCAAACTTTCTTTTTATAAGAATAATCTATTAAGTCTTGATGATAAGCATTAATCTCAGCAAATATAGCTTCAGCTGGTAAAAATAAAATAGCTTGATCAGTTGTTACCCCTGGTATAATGTATTTAGTAGCTATATCATCAATATGCTTTTTCATATCTTGTTTAAAAATTTTTTCGGCATTCGCCCGAACTAACTCAGAATTTTCCCTATTAACCATTGTTTGATAATTTTCTAATGGAAATTTAGAATCAATAGCAATTTGTCCTAATGGCTCTGGTGCAAATAAAACACAATCAGCAATTGTACCATTATTAAATGAATATTGTAATTGGTATATCTTATCATTATTATTTCCAAATACACTACTCATTATGTGGGCTAGATTGACTTCTCCAAATACTCCTCGAGATTTTTTATCAGTTAAAACACTTTGTAATGAAACAATATCATTTGATAGTATATCTATCTTTTTTTGTGCTTCATCAATTTTGGCAAGTCTTTCTAATACTGACACAAAGGTTTTATTAGTCTTTTCAAAATTTTCATCTAAACGTTCATTAACACGTTCATTTATCAATCTTAATCGATATTCAATTTTTTCATTTAATTGATTAAAATCTTCAGTTAAATCACGACTAAAATTATTTTTGAAATCACCAATCTCTTTTATCATACTAGTTTCTAATCTACCTAACCGCTCAGTAATATTTGATTCATTAATGTTTTTAAAAAGTGAAACAGTAACTAATATTATAATAATAACTAATAATCCAATCATTATATATTCCATATTATTTCATCCTCCAATTTGTTTTTCTATATATCATATGTTTTTGACCTATATTTATTATATCATGTATCCTTTTAGATGTGAATTAACTAAATCTTATTCAATTGAAATTATAATCTAGCATTTTAATTAATAAATAAAAAGATAAGAATTAATCTTACCTTTCTAATATCCAACTTTCATAACCACCATTAATATTAACAACCTTGTAACCTAATTTTGATAATCGGTTGCAAACAATTATACTACGAGTGCCACTTTGACAATATATATAATATATTTGATATTTATTGAGATATTTTTGTGGTTCAGTTAATAATAAGTTTTTTGGTATATTCTTTGCTCCAGGAATATGATTATTATTATAACTTTGAATACTTCTAATATCAATAATTTGTCCGCCAAGGTCATATTTTAGAAGATCTGATACGGAAATATTTGATATCATATCTACCACCCTACTTTATTATATGTTAGAGCAATAATAAAATAGGGTTTAAACGTTTATATTTTAATTTTTTAATCGTCACCGAAGAAATCATCAAAAAATTGATCATCCGTAATAATGTCTTTGTTTTTAGTTGTTGTTATATTTTCAACATTTTTTTCAATTTTTAAATCAGAACTAGGTGTTATTTGAGGTTTTACTATTTCCTGTGGTTCTTCAACCATCTGACTAACAACCTTTGGTCTTGGTTGAATAACTGGAGTTTCAAAAGGAGTTTCAGGTTGTGAAGTTCCTGGGTTATTTAGTTTTACTTCTTGTTCTTTTTCACGACGTTCTTCTTCTTCTAATTCAGCAATTTTTTGATCAATTCTCTTAATTAAATCATCCATATTCGTTTCCGAAATAGGTTTTTTAGCTGATCCTGAAAACAATCCTCCAAACTCGTTCCCCATAATACTATTAGCATCTTGAAAGGCTTTTTTTCGTTTGTTTTCAACAAAACTTTTCAAATCAAAGACTTCAACAGCTTGTTTTTCACGAGTTGGGTAACCACTTTTTTCTAGATTTTCGCCCCAATCCATTTTAAAGTTTGGAGTTAACTTGGTTTTAAAAGGCATCATTCGTGTACGAACAATAATTGTTTCCCATTGTTTTAGTCGTTGTAAATCACTAACTGTTACCAAAGGAGTGCTAGCTGTTTTATCTTTTTCCTTGGATTTAACTTCCCCACACATTTTACTAATTTCTTCTAAAGCACTTAGTTCACTACTTATAAGGTAAATAATGTTTCCACAGTTACCTTTAATTGTTTCACCATTTTCTTTACCATATACTTGGTATAGTTGGGCAAAGTTTTGAATAATAAAACTAAAACGGATATTTCTACTTCGAGCTGCCGTTACCATTGTTGTAACATCTTTTAATGGGGGCATATTTGCAAACTCATCTAAAATAAAGTTCGTACGATATGGTAGTTTTCCACCACTTTCTTGGGCAACATCAATTAATGTTTCATAGCATTGTTTAATAAAAATCGTAACTAATGAGTGATATGTCTTTTTTTCATCTTGAACAACAATAAACACTGCTGTTTTTTTTCGTCCGATGTCTTTCATATTAAAATCATTATGAGATAACATCTCTGATATATTTTCTCTTGAAGAAAATAATTTTATTTTTTGTTTGAATACCGATAAAATACTACCTTTAGTTTCTGTTGGTGCATTTATCGTACTAGCAACGTTTATATAAGCTGGTGAAATGGGATCTTTATCCTTAAAATATTCTTTAATGTAATTACTGCCTAAATATTTTTCTTCACCAACTGTTGTCATGTAATTAATACTATTTAAATTTATTTCATTTTCTGTTGCATCTTCAAACAAGGCCAAAGATAATCCCGCAAAATAATCAGCTGAAGTTCTTTCCCAAAAGGGATCTTGATTTTGAGATGCTTCATCATAAAGAATATTCATTGCTAAGTCATCAAGTAACTCATTAGCCTTATCTTGATTTCCCTCTTGATACAATGTATATGGTAAAAAAAGAGGATTCCAAGCATTACCTTTTTGAGGATCTCGGAAATTAAGTAGTACTATATTGTACCCTCTCTCTCTTAAAAGGTTAGCGTTTTCTTCATAAATTTCACCTTTAGGGTCAGTAACAATCATTGACTCACCTCTTTTAGCTAATAATTTAACTAATGGATGAACCATGATTTGAGTTTTACCACTACCAGTTGAACCAATGATTAGATTGTGATATTCACCATCATCAACCCAAACTTCACGACCATTATTAATTAATGGAACACCTGCTGCTTGCGTTTCCTTAGCATGATGATTTACATATTTTAATTGTGCTTTAAACTCCTTATCTTTGGCCCATCTTGAGTAACCTTTTTCTGACTTTGGAGAAGTTGAAAATCCAAAACCTTTCTCTCTTTCAAAGAAATAAGAAGAAACACTAGTTAATATTATTATTATTGCCAATAAAAAGAAAACCATTGTCGGTGCAAAAAAGTCTTTTGAAAAAACGGGAAATGGATTAAATCCATGAAAGGTTCCCTCTTCTAAAAAAATTGAAATGTTTAAAATACCAATTGCAACAACATAAAATAATACTAAAGAGAATAAAAGAAACACAATAACATCCTTTGAATCTGCTCTAAATTTTAACTTCACTTTTTCACCACCTATATTGAATTGTTTTTTTTATATACTACATAAAAATAAAGTCCTGACCCAATAATTATTACTAGTGCTAACGAAATTGGAATTAATACTTTTTTATTTAATAAAATAAAGTCTATTAATATTATATCATATCTCTTCTCATGACTCATCTTAAAATAAATGCTTTTAGTTTCATCTTTAAATGTGATGCTCCATTCTAAAGTATTGTTTTTCTCATCAAAATTATCAGCATTACTTTCAATAATTTTGTTATGTAACCTTATTTTAACATTAATACCATCAATAATAAAGTCAGGGTCTGCCATTTCAGGTTCAGCAAATAAATTACTATATAGATATCTTCCAACCGTTTCAAAAGTAATATACTCACTATTTTCTATAATTGAAATATCATCAAATAGTTCACCATATATAGTTGAGTTTTGATATTCCTCAAAAGAAGTGTGCCATTTATCCATTTGAACATATGATACTTCCTTACCTATTTTATAATCAAAATTATATTTTTTATATTCTTCAACATCACTATATGATGTTATTTGATTTTTAAAATACTCTTTGATATTTACTACGTTTTCTGGTAATTGATCATTTTTCATAAATAATTTTACATTTTCTTTTATTTTATGATTGGATGTAACAAGCAAGTTATAATCAGCGGAACAACCACTAACTATAAATACTATAATTATTAAAACAACTTTTTTTAATTTTTTCATTATATCATCCTCTCTCAAAGTACCACATACCACTATTAACATGATTTAACACATAATTTTTAATCTGTTCTTTAGTATAAGTGACATTAGTTTTTGTTCTGCTTCCAGGGTCTAATATTTTTATATTATTGTTACCATCTATTGAATCAATAACAATAAAATGCCCCCTACCAGATGGATTAAAGTGACCGTTTTTAACACTAACTATAATTGGTTTCCCACTTTTCAAAATTGAAACGACATTATCAATTGTACGATTGGTTACGGCTGTGGCGTTGATTTTGAAATGCTTCTCTACTTGAGAAGCAGTAAAGAAAGCACTTGAAGTTCCACTACCATTAATTCTATAACCAGTATTTTTACAAATATAATTAGCTACCGTTGTAGGATCCATGTTATATCCAAGTTTTACTGCAACCATAGCATACGAAGTTGGCAAGCATCCTGACGTTGCTATTGTAGCTTGCACTCCACCAGTTCCAGTCATACCACTACAATATTTAACATGGGCAAAATTACCTTAATTATAATATGTTGTAGTTGGTGTATTATCAAATACTGAATTCCCCTTGATAATACCATTTAATATCGGTTCAGGGTCAATCGGATTTCTCTTTTCATCTTGAATTTCAAGATGCAAGTGAGGGCCTGTGGAAGCACCGGTACTTCCAATTTCCCCTATTTTTTGACCACCACCTACTTTGGCTCCTTTAACTGTATTAATAACTGACAAATGGGCATATAAAGTATAATAATCGGCTTCCCCATTACCATCAACGTCGTGTTGAATAAGAACATATTTTCCGTAACCTAGGGCGCAACCATTAGCTGGACATCCAGCATGAATAACTTCTCCGTCAGCTATTGAATATACTGGCTGTCCATGAGCACGCGGTAAATCAATTCCCTTATGCATTCTATAATCCTTATAAATAGGATGACTACGCATTCCAAATTTTGAACTAATTCTAAATTTACCTTCACTATTCAAAGGAATAGGAAATGTTGGTGGACCTGGTACATATGTATAATTGATGTTGTCAGAATCGCCCTTGTCACCTTTTAAATGTTCATAAGTTTTTTTTTGGTCAAAGATTTCAGTAATCATTCTTTCAATAAGAACTTCCTGTCTATCTGTATCAGCGTTTTTATAAACGCAACCTTTACAGTCGTTATATGGTTCAAGAGGTAAGAAGGTTTCACGCAAATATGTCTTATAGCGTTCATAATTAATAAATCTTGTCATAATTGGTATTGATATTTGGTCTTCTCCACAAGTATTAGTTAAATCTGAATTTTTAACAATGTCATATAATCTGCGTAAGGCATTATCATGCTTGAGTTCATGAAACTCATTTCCAATATCTGCTACAAATTTATTTTGA
>DUPI01000077.1 GCA_012838395.1 Mollicutes bacterium | reverse complement strand
TTTTCGTGTCAAAATAATTCCTATTATTCCACCTATAAGAATAAAAGGGGCTACTCTAACAAACAGCCATTCAAGTGCGTGTAAAATTGTTCCTGCAACGGCAGTTTCAGGATTACTAAAATTCCAATCTAAATAAGAACTATTTAATGCTATTAAGAATACTGAAATTATTACTATCACAGCACACAATAAGATAAATAACCAATGAAATATTATCCGTCTTGAAATTTTTCTTTGTGAGAGTTGTAGGTTAATAACCTCCAACTTTTCTGAAATTGCTTTTACATCATCAACTTCAGACTCAGAAATGGTTTCTCCAAGTAAAGTGCTTACAGGAACTTCAAGTACCTCTGATATAGAGATTAATATTTCCGAATCAGGAACTGACAATCCTTGCTCCCACTTAGAAATTGTTTGTCTTACCACATTCAACTTGATGGCAAGTTCTTCTTGCGAAAGTCCTTTTAGTTTTCTGCTTGCTTTAATGTTTTCTTTTAACATTTTTTATACCTTCCTTCTTTAAAACTATTATATGATTAATAAGCCGTTGCTACAAGCAATGCATATTAACATTCAAAATTCATAGTCAGAAAATACTATTAGATATACTAACTAAAGCACCACAAATTACCATTTATCTGTTTAATACATTATAACATAATTCAATAAATATTTTACTTGCTATATTTTATTGTAAAAATAGAAACAACATCTATTTTTACAATAAACAGTTATATTACCATTGTTTTATTTAATAATTATTTCTCCAGTGCTGGCCTCAAGTAAAATAGCACCACTTGACGATACAGCCAATCCTTCCTCAGCCCCTATTGAACTAAACGGAATTGTTAACATCATAAATATTATGAAAGTTGTTAATATTTTTCTCATAATCCACCTCAGTATAAATTTATGTTATTTTGTCACATTTAATGATTTTGTTTGCATTCATTTTTAAAAAGAGTTATAATTTTTATAGGTGATATAAATGAAATTTAGAAAGATATTGTATTTATTAATTATGATTGGTTTTATTTATGGCGGTTATAGATATATTAATTATAAAAATAGTACCACATACAAATTAAAAGATGTCGGTTATTCTAACGAGGAAATAAAGATTATTGATGAAAAGTTAGATAATAGCAAAGTTGATCACTTATTACAATCCGAATACAATAACAAAGTAGCACAAATGATTAATGCAAAATATTTTATTGAAGATAAATTAGAAGCATATCTTAATTATCAAAAGGAAAATAGCGAACATTCAACAGATGATGTTATTAGCATCGTTAATGCTGGAGCTGACAAAGATTTTTACACAGATGTCAAAAAAGCCGATACTTCAAAAGGTTATTTAATTTTAGTTAATAAATTTTATGAACTTGATAAAAACTTCACATTTGATGATATTGTTCCAATTAGCCTTCAACACGCTTATAGTGGTAGAAGCATTCGAAAAGAAGTTTTAGATAAATTTATTGATATGTGGCAAGATGCCCAAAAACTTGACTTATCCTTAATTGTTAGTTCTGGATATCGAGATTACAATTTACAAGAATCATTATATACTGATTATTCTAATATTTATGGACAAGAAGAAGCTGATACATTTTCTGCAAGACCTGGTTATTCTGAACATCAAACTGGTCTAGCTCTTGATATTGCAGCTTATGGTTCATCAATTGATGACTTCGAAAAAACAAAAGAATATGAGTGGCTAAAAGATAACGCCCATCATTATGGCTTCATTTTAAGATATCCTATAAACAAAACACATATTACTGGGTATGATTTCGAGCCTTGGCACTACCGCTATGTAGGCAAGGAAGTTGCTAAAGAAATTTATGAATTAGATATTACTTTCGATGAATACTATGAATTATTTATAAAATAGGACACGTCCTATTTTTTGTTGCAATCATATAATGTAGTGGTGGAGATATGAAAATAACTAAATATATAATTATAATTATTTCTTTTTTATTTCTCCTATCCATATTAAGGAGTTGTTTTTTTATGAACAAAAAATTTTATAAAGACGTTACTTACGTAACTAACCCCCATGATGTTTTAGTATTAGTTAATAAAAATAATAAATTACCAAGTAGTTTCATTCCTGACAACCTTGTGGCTATCAATATTATGGGTTCAAATGAAGACTATAATAAATTTGAGGAAAGTGTTGAATTTGAATGGATGAAAAACAATGCTCACTTATATGGCTTTATCTTAAGGTACCCTAAAGGTAAAGAAAATATAACAGG
>DUPI01000076.1 GCA_012838395.1 Mollicutes bacterium | reverse complement strand
ATCACTAAAAGATTGGTTCAAATGGGGCAACAACAAATTGCAAATAAACAACAATAAGAAAGAAGAATATTAATTTCTTCTTTTTCAATGTAATAAAAAATTTAAATCATGAATAATTAGTTGTATGTATTTACAAAATTATTAAAGTGTGATATCCTTTTCCACAAAATAGAGGTGGGGATATTACGAAAAGAGATTTAGATGCTGTAAGAATGAAAATTGAAAAGATCAATACTGAAATTGGGGCATAACCAACAATGTATGATGAATTAGCAGTTCTTCCGGAAGTCAAAAATTACATTAAAGTTGTGGGTGAATTGGAAGAAAATATGAAAAAGAGTTAAGTTTAAATAAAGATGATGTTGATAAAGTTTTAATAAAAAACTATGCAAAAAAGATTTCTAAAAAAGAAATCTTTTTTAATCTTCATCAAGAATTTCATCAATTAATCCATATTCTAATGCTTCTTTAGTAGTCATAAAATTATCGCGCTCGGTATCCATTTCTACTTTTTTTAATTCTTGTCCAGTATTTTTGGCAAGCATAACATTTAATTTATCTTTTAATTTTAGTATTCTCTCAGCAGCAATTTTTATTTCTGTAGCCTGACCTTGAACACCTCCGAGTGGTTGATGGATCATAATTTCAGAATTTGGCAAACCATATCTTTTGCCCGCTTTTCCACTTGATAAAAGTAAGGCCGCCATACTTGCCGCCATTCCAACACAAATTGTTGAAACATCACTTTTAATAAAATTCATTGTATCATAAATAGCTAAACCACCTGTAACACTTCCGCCAGGGGAATTGATATATAAACTAATATCATCATTGTTTATCGAATCTAAATATAAAAGTTGGGCAACAATAGTGTTAGAGTTAAGATCATCTATTTCCCCACACAAAATAATAATTCGATCTTTTAACAGTCTCGAATATATGTCATATGCTCGTTCACCATTATTAGTTTTTTCGATTACGGTCGGTATTAAACTCAAAATATCATCTCCTAGTATTATGATAAGTGTAAAAAAAAAAATATTCATTAAAATATGTGACAAAAACTCATTTATTTGATAAAATGTAATTACTATAGAATAGAGGGATAATAATGGACAAGACAATAACAATAAATTTTCGAGATATAGTGTCTAAATCTTTTCCGGCGGGAACAACACTTCTAGAAATTAGTAAAAGTTTTCAAAAATATTTTAATTATCCAGTTCTAGTGGCACGTGTTGATAATGAAATGGCTGATTTGAGTGAAAAAGTCAATCACAATTGCAGTGTTGATTTTTACGATAGAAGTAGTAGTATAGGTAATAGTGTTTATTCTAGAAGCCTATATTTTATGCTGGTTTTAGCAGTTAAAAGAGTGTTAGGGAGTAATACTGATGTTATTGTTGAACATTCAATTGATAAAGGTGTTTATTGTGAAATTATTGGTGCTGATGTCGATAAACCGATAATTTCCAAAATTGAAAATCAAATGCTTCAAATTGTTCAAGAAGGATATTTATTTACTAAAGTAAATGTTTCTAGATATGATACAATTAAATACTTTAAAAAACTTAATCGAATGGATAAAGTTAAGGCATTGAAGTACATTAGTAATAGTTATATTACCCTATATAGATTAGATGATCTTTACGATTATTTATATAGTGAAATGGTTTATAGTACTAGAGAATTGGATGAATTTAAACTTACTTATATAAGGGATAATGGTTTTGTTTTAAGTTATCCAGACATTTATAATCCTGAATGTACCCTAGATTATGTTCATCATAAAAAAATGTATGATACATTCTTAGATTATACAAAATGGGGTCGAATATTAGAAATCGATAATGCAGCAGACTTAAATGAATTGGTGTCAACTGGTAAGTATGACAATCTAATTAGGTTATCGGAGGCTTATTATAATAGCCAATTATCAAGAATTGCTGACGATATTTATAAGTATAAAAATGATATTAAAATTGTTTTAATTGCTGGTCCATCTTCAAGTGGTAAAACAATATCAGCAAAAAAACTAGAAATTTATTTACAAAGTCATGGGTTAAAAACACACCAAATTTCTTTAGATGACTATTTCCATAATAGAGACGATACCCCAAAAGATGAAAATGGTGATTATGATTTTGAATCAATTAGAGCGATAGACATTGAACTTTTTAACCAGCATTTGTCAAAGTTGTTAAATAAAGAGCGTGTTTTATTACCAGAATTTAATTTTGTAAATGGAACGCGTGAATATAAAAATAAATGGTTGCAATTAGGTGATAATGATATTTTAGTTATAGAAGGTCTTCATGGTTTGAATGAGGAATTAACACAATCTATTGAGAAAAAACATAAATATAAAATATATATCAGTACATTAACTCAATTAAATATTGATATTCATAATCGTGTTCATACAACCGATACAAGGAAATTGAGAAGAATTGTTAGGGATAATAAATATAGAGGTTATAATGCAGCTGATACTTTAAAAATGTGGCCAAGTATTCGTGATGGTGAAGAAAAGTATATCTTTCAATATCAAGATGAAGCCGATATTATTGTTAATTCAGCCCTGGTGTATGAATTAGGTGTGTTGAAAACATATGCCGAACCATTGTTGTTTTCGGTTGATGAAAATGATGAAGTATATCCAGAAGCATTAAGGTTAATTAACTTCTTAAGAGGTTTTTTACCGGTACCAAGTGATAATGTGCCAAATGATTCAATTTTAAGAGAGTTTATAGGTGGTAGTTGTTTCAATGAATAAAGAAAGAGGGATAATATGAAAAAAGTAGCAATTAATGGATTTGGAAGAATAGGAAGATTAATTTATAGGTTATTACAAGATGATGCAGAATTTGAAGTAGTGGCAATTAATGATTTAACTGATGCTGAACAATTGGCGTATTTGTTAAAATATGATACTAGTCATCGTAGTTATATGCCAAATGAGATAAGTTATGAAAATGATTTTATAATTGTTAAAGATAAAAAAATTAAAATTTTTGCAGAAAAAGATCCGGCTAATTTGCCTTGGGATGAATTGGATATCGATATTGTTTTTGAATGTACTGGCATTTTCACTAGTAAAGAAAAATCAATGGCGCATATTAAGGCAGGTGCTAAGAAGGTTGTTATTTCAGCACCGGCTAAAGGTGATTTAAAAACAATTGTTTATAATGTTAATGAAGATATATTAGATGGTAGTGAAGAAATTATTAGCGCAGCAAGTTGTACTACTAACTGTTTGGCCCCTGTTGTTTACTTGTTAGATAAGCACTTTGGTGTTAAAAAAGGATATATGACTACAATTCATGCATATACTAATGATCAAACAGTTTTAGATGTTCCACATAGAAAAGGTGCTAATTCAAGACGTGGAAGAGCAGCTGCAGCGAATATCATTCCATCATCAACTGGGGCAGCTAGTGCGATAGGATTAGTTCTCCCTAATTTGAAAGGTAAATTAGATGGGACGGCACTTAGAGTTCCTACCACGACTGGTTCAATTGTAGACTTATCGCTACGCTTAAATAAAGAGGTAACAGTTGAAGAAATAAACAAAATGTTTATGGAAAATCAAAATGAAACAATTGGCTTTACTTTAGACCCAATAGTATCTAGTGATATTATAAGTTCTGAACTAGGAGCGTTAGTTGATGGACAACTAACTAATATCTTAGAAGTTGATGGAGAGCAAATGATCAAAATTATGGCTTGGTACGATAATGAAATGGGCTACAGTGCTCAAATGGTTAGGGTAGCTAAATACTTATCAAAATTAAACTAATGTAAAGGTGAGTTAATTCTCGCCTTTTTTATTTTATAACTTGAATAATAACTTAAAAGAGTATAAAATGGTAATAGAGAAGATAGGTGAACTTATGAGAAATAAAAAAGCTTTTACTTTGGTTGAATTACTAAGTATTTTGGTTGTGTTAGGGCTTATAGTCTTGGTGACTTTTCCTAATATTATTACTTCAATTCAAAAGACTACAGAGAAAGAGTACAAAAGGTTTTTAAAGGACGTTGAATTAGTTGCCGAACGTTACGTTGAAGGTAATATGGATAAATTAAATTTAGAAGAACCTGGAGATGTAGAATTTATCGAGTTGGGTGAAATGGTGGATGCTGGTTATTTAAATAAAAAACTAATTAATCCCAAAACAGAAAAGGCCATTGATCTTCGTACAACAGTATTAGTTGCAGTATTAAACGATTATACGAAGAGTTATGAATATACAGGTACTGTTGCTTCGATTAATAATTACGTTGCTTCTCAATTAAAAGTTATGTATGATGGTTACAAAAAACCGATCGTTGATGGTGATAAGTTTGTTTGGAAAGATGTAATTGGTAATATAGATGGTGAATTAAAAAATTTTAGTAGTATTGATGATTGGAATAATAATAGAATTAAATTAGACGGCGGAAATAAATATATTAATGCTTTAGGTTCATCTTCTGTGATTTCATCCTCTTCTGAAGTGACTATTGAAATTGTTTATGAAATAATGCAAGATCATACTGATAAACAATTGCTTAATACCGGACTTGGTTTATCATATTTTAATTTATATTATAATAATGGATTAATAAGATCTATGGTTAGAGACAGTGCTAATACGGCTGATTTATGGCCTCAAACTACTAAGACATCAATGGTATCGCCTAATAAAGTGCATACACTTACTCTAAAAATTTCTAAAAATGGTAGTTTATTTGATTTTAATTATTTTGGTAATGGTCAACCTTTGCTAACTAGTAGTAAAACAGGTTTGAAAAACACTAATAATAATGATTTTAGAATTGGAAACGACTCAATAAGTGGAGAATCACACGCATATATTTATGCTTTTAGATTGTATAATAGGGCACTTAATAACGAAGAAATAGAAAAAAATTATCAAATTGATATGAACCGTTATAATTGGAGGGTGAGGACAAATGAAAAAAACAATTAGGGACTTTGAGTTAACTGGAAAAAAAGTGATTATAAGATGTGATTTTAATGTTCCGTTAAAAGATGGAAAAATAACTGATGATAATAGGATTGTTGAAAGCTTGAAAACAATTAATTACGCGCTTGAAAATGGGGCAAAGGTAGTTTTAATGTCTCATCTTGGTAGAGTAAAAAGTGTAGAAGATAAAAGAAAAAATTCATTAAAAGTCGTGGCTGAAAGACTTGGTGAATTATTGAATAAAGAGGTTATATTTATACCTGAAACTAGAGGGAATAAATTAGAAGAAGCTATTAGTGAGTTAAATAATGGTGATGTACTGTTAGTAGAAAATACCAGATTTGAAGATTTGCCTAATAAGTTAGAAAGTGGCAATGACTTAGGGCTAGCAACTTATTGGGCGAAATTAGGTGATATATATATAAATGATGCTTTTGGAACTTGTCACCGTGCTCATGCTTCTAACGTTGGAATAGCAAGTCTTATTCCTAGCGGAATTGGTTTTTTAGTAGAAAAGGAAATTCAAATGATTGGAGATGTTATTGCCAACCCTGACCGTCCTCTTACAGTTATATTAGGTGGTGCGAAAGTTAGTGATAAAATTGGCGTTATTAAAAATTTAGTTAATGTTGCTGATTATATTTTAATTGGTGGTGGAATGGCGTTTAGTTTTTTAAATGCTAGAGGTTTAGAAGTTGGAAAATCAATCGTTGATGAAGCGAGTTTAGAATTTTGTAAAGAAATTTTAACTAATTATCCTAACAAAGTTATTTTACCGGTTGATGTTGTTTGCGGGAAAGAGGTTAATGAAATGGCTAAAGCCACAACTAAATTAATTAATGATATGGGAACTGCTGATATCGGTTTAGATATTGGACCTAAAACTGTTTTGCACTTTTTGCAATAT
Organism: Mollicutes bacterium; assembly: GCA_012838395.1. Taxonomy (GTDB): domain Bacteria; phylum Bacillota_I; class Bacilli_A; order RF39; family UBA660; genus DUPI01. The sequence continues at coordinate 2,243 of DUPI01000076.1, read as the reverse complement.
TTAAATAAAAGTAATACTGTTATTTGGAATGGTCCCGTAGGAGTTTTTGAAATTAACCAATTTTCTTCAGGAACCAAAGCCTTAGCAAATATTCTAGCTAACCTTGATATTACAACAATTATTGGTGGTGGAGATACTGCAGCAGCAGTTATTAACATGGGGTACAAAGAAGCTTTTACCCATATTTCAACTGGAGGGGGAGCCTCTTTAGAAATGCTTGAGGGAGTTACATTGCCAGGCATCGAAGCTATCACTAATAGGTAAGGGGTGTTTTATGCGAATAGGAATATTTACAGATACTTATCCCCCATTTATTAACGGGGTTTCAACTAGCATTTTAGTTCTCCAAAAGGCTTTAGAAAAAAAAGGTCATGAAGTTTTTATAATAACAGTAAATAATGAAAAAGTGGGTTACAATTTTTCTGACAACAAAATAATTAGAATTCCAGGAATTCCAGTTGGAATTTATGATTATCGTTTAACTGGTATTTATCCCATTAGAGTGATTAAAAAAATTAAAAACCTTAATTTAGATGTAATTCATTCGCAAACAGAGTTTGGAGTAGGAACCTTTGCAAGAATTTTAGCTAAACAATTTGATATACCTTTAGTGCATACCTATCATACAATGTATGAGGATTATGTATCGTCGATAACTAAGGGGCGTTTTAAATGGCCGAGCAAAAAGATAATTGAGGAGTTAACAAAATTTTATTGTGATAAAACAGCTTCCGAACTTATTGTTCCAACTAAAAAAACTTATGATTTATTTAAAGAAAAATATAAAGTTGACCGTAAGGTTCATATTGTTCCTAGTGGAATTGAAATCGAGAAATACTTTCATGAAAATTATAAAATTGAAGATATAATTAAATTAAAAAAAGAACTAGGATTAAAAAAAGATGATTTTGTTATTTTATTTGTTGGGCGTTTAGGACAGGAAAAAAATGTTGATTTTTTAATTGAGGCTCATACACTTTTGGCCAAAAGGAATGATAAGTGCAAATTACTAATTGTTGGTGACGGACCACTTATGAGTAAATATAAGAAAAGAATCAAGCGCTTGCGCCTTATTAATTCTGTTATCTTAGCTGGAAAAGTGCCCTTTTTGGAAGTTGGAAAGTATTATCAATTAGCGTCAGTCTTTGCAACGGCATCATTAGCGGAAACACAAGGTTTAACGGTTATAGAAGCTTTAGCAGCCTCCGTTCCTATTTTAGTAATTAATGATGAAAGTTACGATGTAGCTATTGATAATGGTAAAAATGGTTTTAAATTTAAAAATAAACGGGAATATCGAAAACATATTAATTACTTAATAAATAATCCTGAAGTTTTGAAAAAAATGAAAGTAACTGCCAGAAATAGTTCTTTAAAACATTCGGCAGATAATTTTGCAAATCAGGTTTTAAATGTTTATAAAATCGCAATTGGTGATAAACAGTTAGAAAAGAGAAAAACATTTTTTAGTCGTTTGATAAAGGTGGTGAAAGATAGTTGGAAAATCAAAAAATAGTTATTGGAAATTTAAAAACAGTAATGAATATTAACGATGTAAGTAGTTACTTAAAAACTATTAATAAGGAAATAGTTAACAAGCAAGTTGTAATTTGTCCAACAAATATTTACATTCCATATTTTTTAAAAAATGGTTATAGTGTTGGTCTTCAAGATATTTTTATTAATGAAGATGGTCCCTATACGGGAGAAGTTACACCCAATCAAGCTATAAGTATGGGAATAAAATATGCAATAATTGGACATAGTGAAAGAAGAACTCATTTAAATGAACCTGATGAAATAATTAATAAAAAAGTTATTTCAGCCGTACAAAGTAATATGCAAGTTATTTTGTGTGTTGGTGAAACTTTAGAAGAAAAACAAATGTTAAAAACAGATGTGGTTTTGCGAAGGCAACTAGTTAATGCTTTAAATGGACTTAACATTGAGATGCTTCATAATGTCACTATTGCTTACGAACCAGTTTGGGCGATAGGAACTGATAATGTAGCTAGTAACAAAGAAATTGAAAGAACGACAAATTATATTAAAATGATTGTTCATCAAAACCGAGGTTATAAAAATATGAGAGTTATTTACGGTGGCAGTGTAAATGATAAAAATATAAAAGAATTAAACAAAATTAAAAATATATCAGGTTTCTTAGTAGGAGGAGCTGCTGCTGATTCTGAAAAGTTTTTAACTATTATAAATGAAGTTGTTGTAAATCAATGACTTTTTTT
>DUPI01000075.1 GCA_012838395.1 Mollicutes bacterium | reverse complement strand
CCCAAATGATCATAATCACCATGAGTTAAAATTAAATAATCAAGTTTTCTAATACCTCTTGATTTTAAATAAGGAATTGTTTTCGATAGCGCAATTGAATACTTATTTTTCTTCACAGACCATTCTTTATTGTTATAATTTATTATTCCGCCAGTATCAATAAGAATATTACCTTTCATTTTGGGAAGTTCAATTAATGTTGAATCACCTTGTCCAACATCAATAAAAGTCACAACCGGATAACTATTAAAATACGGACTATAAAAATGACATAGCAGCACTACTGGAATATATATGAAGTTCCAGTAGCGTTTATTCCTAAAAGATATTAAAACAAAGGTAATTACTAGATAATAGCCAATTATTACTAATATCGGTATATGTTGCAAAGTAATATTCAAACCATTAATGAGTAATGATAAGCTTTCAGTAAAATTAATAATTATATATAACAAATTATCTAATGCTGGAATAATAAAAACAATTATTGAAAATGGAAAGATAACAAATAAAAAGATTGGAATAAAAATCATATTAGTTATTGGTGTTAATAAATTTATTTCAAAAAAATTATTTATTAATATTGGAATACTTACTAAAAAAGCAATGATTGATACTATAAACATTTTTACTAAATAGTTTTTATTTCTATTAATAACATCTTTAAATAACGTTAAATAAAAACTAATAATAAAACTAAACTTAAATCCTAAATGATAAACATAATATGGATTATATAGCAATAAGATTGAAAAAATAAAGATCATATAATTTATAGTGGTAACTTTTAATTTAAATATTTCATTAATTCTTAATAAAACAAACAATAAAAATGCTCTTAATAATGAAGGCGGATAACTGGATAAAAAAAGATAAAATAAAAGTATTAAAGTCACAATAATATAATTAACCGTTTTATGTTTACTTATTTTGTTGATCACAAACATAATAATCGTAGCGAATAGTGACAATTGAGTACCTGATAATGATAATAAATGATTCAGACCATTTTCTTGATAACTATTTAAAACATTAGCATCGATATCATTTGTCTCTGCAAGGAGATAATTTTTTATATAGGCAGAACTTTTCTCTGTCTTATCTAGTCTATTAATAATTTTTTGTTTCATTAAATAAAGCCTTTGCGGTTGCATGTTTATTTTTTTAATACCACTACTATTAAAAATCCAATATACTTTTTGACTCAATAAATAATTTCGATAATTAAATAAATTAAACACATTATTAGAACTAGGCCTCACTAAATCTCCTTCAACTTTTATATAATCTCCTAGTTGATAATCACTTTTAATTGTTTCTAATTCTTTTTCCGTCTTAATATAATAATTAACAATTATTTTTTCTTTTGCCTTTAAAATTATTTTAAGATGGTTACCATCAATCGTCAGAGACATAATATAACCACTAATATTATTTTCATATCCTTGATAGGATGATTTATAAACATCTTTTTTTAATACAAAAAAGGCGTTTAAACAAGCAAAAATCAAAAGAGGTATAAATACCCATCTAGATTGTAATGTAGTCTTTAAGTTTGGCAAAAACAGCTTCTCCAATGCCTTTTATATTTAATAATTCTTCCACTTCTTTAAAACCATTAAATTCAGTACGATAATCAATTATACTTTTAGCCTTAGCCTCACCAATACCAGGTAACTCTATTAATTCTTCTAGTGTGGCATTATTTAATGATATTTTATTGTTTGTCTTATCAGGAACATCAACCACACAACCATCATTTTTAAGTTCAGGACAATTACATGGGACATCTTTATAAATAATTGTTGGTTCTTTTTTAGTATACTCATAAACTTCATCTTTAGTATGAATAATAATAACCATCTCATCAACTAGCTTCTTACTTAAATTAATTAAAGTAGTATCAGCATCTGGTTTTAAACCACCACTTACTCTAATAGCATCATAAATTCGATTACCAACATTCAACTTATATGCACCAGGATTAACAACTGCACCTTTAATATCAAATATTACAAAATCTTCTGTTTTCTCAGCTTGCTCCTCTGGAGTATTTAATTGTATTTCAGGTTCATCATAATCTGGCATATCTTTACCTTTCCCATAAATATAAGTTATGGCTCCTAAAAAAATAAAAATTATAATAATAAAAATATATTTAAACCGTTTTTTAAACACCATTAAAAATTTTAATAAACCTTGCATTTTATCACCTCATTAATAACATACAAGATTTAAAATATTTATCCTTTAAAAAAACATACCTTAATAGTATGTTATTTTAATTTAATCTTTTGATTCTTTGTTTCAATATGAACTCTTTGAACAAGTGCTAGAGCAGCAATTAATGATATTGTAAATGATCCCCCATAACTTAAAAACGGAAGTGGTACTCCTGTTAACGGAATAACACCAAATAACCCTCCTAGATTAATAAAAATATGAGTAAAAATATAAATTCCAACACCAAAGCAAATATACCTTCCTCTAATAGTATTAGCTTTACTAGCTAATAACATAATTCGATACAAAATTATAAGGTAAATAATAAAAATTGGGGTAACTCGAATTAAACCATATTCTTCAGCAATTATGGAAAAAACAGAATCGGTATGAGGTTCGGGAATATACGAATATTTTTGTTTACTTTTTCCAATTCCCAGTCCAAATAAACCACCATCATTAATCGCAATAATACCATTACAAACTTGATATCCACCATCTTCATAATTATGACAAGGGTGAAGATAGTCTTTAAATCGAGATAGCTGGGCCTCAGTAAAAACATAACCCTTAACAGATAACATAACTCCCATACCTAGTAGCATCACAATAAATAATATACCTATTGTTTCAAGCTTTTCCCGGAGTTGAACCGGGCTAAAGAAAAACATTCCCATAAAAATAACTAACTGGATAAACATCGTTCCAAAGTCCTTTTGAACAAAGACAATAACTGGTATTAAAACTGATATTACAATAATTTTAACAATAATTTCAGTATGTTTAGTATTATTATTAATTAACTTTCTATAATATTTATCATATAAGCAAGCAAGTATAACAATTCCTAATGGCTTAGCAAATTCACTAGGTTGAAAACTTTGCCCAGCAATCATCGACCAGTTTCTAGCTCCTCTTATTTCGCTAGTTGACCAAAGAGATAAAACCATATAAGCTGCCAACAACAAAACTGGAATAATTCCTATATTTTTATAAAACACAGTAGGAACTTGTAAAATGACAAATGCTAGTCCAAGTCCTAATACAACCATAAACAAATGGCGGTAGAAATAATGATAAAGTGGTACATCTAACGAAACAGCTTCCCTACTTGAAGCAGTTACAATATTAAGAAGTCCAAACCCTATCATTATAATTGAAAAAATTAATAAGTGTTTATCCATATCATTTACAGTTGATCTTATTTTTTTCATTACTCCATTCATATGATCACCTTATAATATAATATCATATAATTCAATTAATTTATAGTAATTTCATAATAATTTTTAAATAATCGAAATTATTATAATAATAAAGATAATAAAAAAACAATAGTTTAAATAACTATTGTTTTAAGTAATTACTCTTCTTCAGGAGTGCTATAACTACCACAAGTTAAATGATTTTCAACTTCATAATCACCAACAACTTCACTTTCTTCATTTAAAGTAAGTTTTATTAAACTATATGATGACTTGTCACAATTTTTTTCAGTGAACGGTGTTATGTCGTATCCTACTTGTTCCATTACTTCTAAAGAAATTTTATGGTTATCAAAGCCTAGAACTTTACCTTCTAGTTGTTCTTCATAATATTTTTTAGCTAACGAAGTAAAATCAGTTTCTAATTGTTTATAATTCGGTTTCCCACATCCTACTGTTATTAACATAATAGTTATAGCTATTCCTAATATCTTCTTTTTCATTTTACCATCTCTCCTTATATACTATATGATATCATATAATAACTATATCATTTCCAAAATTTCACAAAATATTCTAAACTATTTTATTAATTTTTTTAAATAGGTCATTTATATAAACATTTATAGATAATTGTAATACACTATACTAGAACTAGATAAGGAGGTAATAATATGTATTATTATGGAGGTTACCCAGGTTATGGCGGAGGATGCGGATGCCCTACCCCATGTGGTGGTTTTGGTGGAAGCCCTGGCTTTGGCAGTGGTGCTGCGATAATTCTAGTGCTTTTTATATTATTAGTAATAGTTATTGGTTCAAGACTAGTAACCGTATAAGGGAAAATGCAATTCCCTTTTTTATTTTTGTTTATAATTTTATTATTTTATGGTAAAATATATACACGGAGGGATGCATTATGTTTAAAGAATTAAAAATATTAGATGAATCTGATAAACGTTTACGTGTCAAAAGTGAGAAAGTAACTTTTCCATTAAGCACTGAATATAAAAAACTTATTAAACAAATTATAAAACACTTAAAATACAGCCAAATAGAAGAAACTCAAAAAAAATATAATCTTCGCCCCGGTATGGGATTAGCTTTTGTCCAACTTGGTATTCATAAACAAATTATCGTGATTGTTGAAGAAGTTGAAGAAAATGTTTTTGAAAACTATGTAGTAATAAATCCGGAAATTGTTAGTCACTCAGTCGAAAAAATTGCAGCTGAAGCTGGTGAAGGTTGTTTAAGTGTTAACCGAGAAATTGATGGTCATGTTACTCGATACGCCAGAGTAACCATCAAAGGTTTTGATGAAAATGGTAATGAACTTAAAATTCGTGCCCGAGAAGAACTTGCCATTGCCTTTCAACATGAAATTGATCATTTAAACGGTATTTTATTTTATGATAGAATCGATAAAAACAAACCGTTTCTAACAGATGAAGAAATTAGATTTATATAAACAGTGAGTTCACTGTTTTTTGTATGTTTTAATTTTTTTATTTAATACTAAATGTAGGTGATAGTCATTGGGATCTTCAAACTTCTAGTTATTCTAAAGAAATTACTAAAGAATTTAATGTTTTTAAAGCAATAACCGGAATTGATCTTAATGAAAACACTAATATTGAAATAATATCTAGAACGAGTGGTGGGCGAATCAATAAAATAAAAATTGATGATACTGTTTTCACAGGAATTGAACTAAGAATGTTATTAGGTCTTAGATCAGCTGATTTTGATATTATTTTAAAAAATGGTAAAGCTGTTTTTAAAACAAGAGGATTTGGCCACGGGGTTGGAATGAGTCAATATGGCGCGAATGGAATAGCTAAAGAAGGTTATAGTTATAAAAATATCTTAAAACATTATTATCCTGGAACAATATTAAAAAAGTAAAAGATTTTCTCTTTTACTTTTTAAGTTCCTGTAATTTAACACTAACTAATTTACTTACTCCTGATTCTTGCATCGTTATTCCGTATAAAACATCAGCAAACTCCATTGTTTTCTTTTTATGAGTTATTAAAACAAATTGGGTTTTTTCTTTTAATTTTAATAAATATCTTCCAAAGCTTTCAACATTTACTTCATCTAAAGCAGCTTCAACTTCATCCAAAATACAATATGGAACTGGACGAGATTTTAATATAGCAAACAATAAACTAATTGCTGTAAATGTTTTTTCTCCACCAGATAAAAGGGAAATACTAGTAAGCTTCTTGCCGGGTGGTGAAACAATAATCTCAATTCCTGTCTCTAGTATATTATCAGGATCAGTTAATTTTAAAGTTGCTTCCCCTCCCCTAAATAATTCTTTAAATGTTGATTCAAAATTATCTTCAATTACTTTGAAAGTTTTCATAAATTCAACTTCCATTACTTGATCCATTTCATCAATTATTTCTAATAACGTATTTTCAGCATTAATTAAATCATCGCGTTGCTTAGTTAAAAAATTATATCTTTCGCTAACTCGCTCGTATTCCTCAGGAGCCTCTAGATTAACCATACCAATTTCTTTTAAGACCTTTTTTAAATTATTAACTTTATTTCGTGCGGTTGTTACTGGTATTTCTAAAAGATATTTACTAACAGCAGCCTCATAGGTAATGCTATAAGTCTCGTTAAGCATATTTAATAAATTATCTAACTTAACATCCATTCTATTAACTTCTATTTCTAAATTATTTAATTCCTTACTTTTGCTAGCATATAAACTATTTTCCTTTTTGAGATTATGTTCATTTTCTTCAATCTTATCAACGAGTATTTCTCTTTGTTTATTTAGTAGTGCTAAATCATTATTTACTTCGTCACGATTACGAACAGCATCATAGTATTGTTCTAAAATGGTTTCCTCTTCTTTACTTAGTGAGTTATTAATAATATTGTTAGTACCATCTACTTCATTATTAATTTTTAAATGTTTTTCTTGATTATCTTTTAAAGTCATTTGAAAATTACTAATGATTGTTTCATAATTAATTTTTTCTTTATTAACCAAATACAATTTATCTTCTAGTGATTTTAATAAATGGTCATTGTGATTAATTTTATCTTCATATTCCTTAATTGTTGAAACAACTTGATTTAATGTTTTAATTTGTTTTTCAAGTTCAAATTTATCCATAATAACATTACGAGTTTTAAATTGATTTCCACCAGTTATAGAACCACCAATATTTAATATTTCGCCATCTAAAGTAACAACACGGTAGCGATAATTCATTTTTCTACTAATTAAATTAGCAGCATCAATATCTCTTGTTACAACAACATTACCTAGTTGATTATAGACAATATTATTATATTTATTGTCATATTTAACAAGTTTGGCTGCAATATCAATAAAACCATCAATTTTTCGTAATTCTGACAATGTCATATCATCAATACTGCGAGATTTAATGATATTCATTGGAAAAAATGTTGCGCGCCCTAATTGATTGTTTTTTAAGTACATGATTGCTTCTTTAGCAGTTGTTTCATTATCTGTAATAACATTTGATGAAGCGTATCCTAAAGCAGTTGTAATTGCCAAAGAATACTGTTCATTAACTTCAATAATGTTTCCTAAAGCATTATGAATTCCTCTTAATTTAGGGTTTTTTAAAATACTAACAACTGAGGCAGGCAATGAACCGTTATTATCAATACTTTCTTTTAAATGATCAATTTTATTTTGAATGTACTGCCCTTCACGCAGCTTATTAGCTAAATTTATTTCTAATTTTCTTTTATTATCTTTTAACGTATTAATAGAACTGTCTATTTCATTATAATTATTATTAATTGTTTCTAATTCAAGCTTTTTTAATTTTATATCACTTTCAATATTAGCAATTATATTTTCGAATTTTAATTGTTCTTCTTTTAAATTAACCAAATTATCATGAAGTTTAACATCACTAACTTCATATTTTTTACGTTCTAAAATAATTTGTTTTTGACTATTTATTTGTTCAACATGTCTTGTTAATTCTAATAGTTTCTGTTGATTAACAGAAATTTCTTGTTCCAATTTAATTAATTGTTTTTTATCTTCTTCAATCACCGCTTCATTTTTATTACTATAAGTAGCAATGTTTAAGATTTCTTCATTTATTTTGTCAATCTGTTTTTTACTTTCTTGATACTTCTCATTAATGTTTGTAATATCAGAAGTTATTAGTGCGATTTCAATATTTTCTAATTCTTCTTTATTTTTAAGATATTCTAAAGTTTTTTCCCTTTGAATACGAAGCGGTTCAACTTGACTTTCTACCTCAGTAATAATGTCGTTAACTCGATCCATATTGCTATGTGTTTTTTCTAATTTTCTTAAAGCTTCTTCTTTTCGTTTTTTATACTTTAAAACACCAGCTGCTTCTTCAAAAATAATCCGTCTCTCACTTGGTTTATTAGAAATTATTTCTTCAATCTTACCTTGTGAAATAATATTGAAACTTTCTTTAGATACTCCAGTGTCTAACAAAATGTTAACCACATCTTTTAATCTACAGCGTTCATTATTAATAAAATATTCATTAGTACCGTCGCGATAAACTTTTCTTCTAATAGACACTTCGTTAAAATCAATCGGTATATATCTATCACTATTATCAAAAATTAAAGTAACACTAGCCACATTTAAAGGATTTCTAGATTTACTACCAGAAAAAATAACATCAGTCATAGCTGAATCTCCACGAAGTGATTTTATAGACTGTTCACCTAAAACCCAACGAACAGCATCAACGACATTACTCTTACCACTTCCATTTGGTCCAACAATGCCGGTTATCCCTTTATCGAGTTCAATACTCATGCGATCAGCAAATGATTTAAACCCTTGAACTTTAATTTCTTTCAAGTACATACTTTCACCTACAAACTAGTTTTATTATACTATAAATTGGTGGTTAACACAATAAAATAAAGGTCTAACTAGTTAAAACATCACCAATTTTATCCAACAACTCTGTTACTATATCATAAATAAAATAAAAATTATCCAATATGATATTATTTTTAGATTTGATAGCATTAATTTCGAATAAATTACTATCTTTTAATTTTTTAGATGCTACTTCCACATCGTATCTTTTATAAGACTTTATAAAGTCTTTGTTCGCGCCAAATACATAAATTTTTTGCTTACAAATATAAATAGAATCTTTAATAAAATATTTGCTATATTTTTCAACGGCCTCCATATTAACAATAATATAATCTAATTTTTTCTTTTTATATATTTTTCTTAACTTCTTAATATTAACTGTTTTTCCTAGTTTACCATTTTCCTTTGCTTTATTATTTAAATTTAAGGAGTCACAATCAATAATATTAGTATTATTATTGATGCAATCTGTCAAATCAACATCATCAAAACCGATTATTAGTACTCGTCCCTCTAATTTAGCAATGATATTTTTTAATTTTCGATTCATTTTATCACCAAATAAATTATAACATAAATCCAAAAAAAAAGCCCGAAAGATAGGTCGTCACAAACGATAAAACCTGCGCATCCAGGTGGGCATTACATGATAAATTTTAGGATCCTTATATAAAATAAGTATTCAACACAACCTATCAATTAAATTCCCAATCGTTTATTTAGTAGGTTTATTCAAAAGACTAACCTTATCTTCTAGGTAATATAATTATAACACAGAATTATTTTTTTTAAAAGCATATTCATCTAAAAAAGATTTTTTTTCACCATTTATCTTATAACCTAATAATGAATTAAGATTAACATTAGAACTTGAAGAAAATATGTTTTTAACAACATTAGAATCAATTTGTTCTAATTTTTTTATTAATGCTTTTATTTCATCTCTCTTAGTATCATTACCACTTTGGGTTACAAAACAGCCACACTTCATAAATGATAAATCATTGTACTTACAAAAATTTATAATATCCTTTTCCCTAACTAAATAAAGTGGACGGATAAGTTCTAAACCTTCAAAGTTTTTACTTACGAGTTTTGGCATCATTGTTTGGTGACTACCATTATAAAAAATATTTAATAAAATAGTTTCTATAACATCATCATAATGATGACCAAGAGCAATCTTATTACAATTTAGACTCTTAGCAATAGAGTATAAATGTCCCCTTCTCATACGAGCACATAAATAACAAGGATCCTTTTTTCCATGTGTTTCAACCACATTAAAAATATCCGTATTAAAAGTTTTTATGGGAATATTTAATAATTTAGAATTGGAATATATTTTATCAAGGTTTTCCTTGTTATATCCTGGATTCATAACAATAAATTCTAAATCAAATTTCATCTGACCGTGTCTTTTTAATTCCTGAAAACATTTAGCAAGTAACATCGAATCTTTACCCCCGCTAATACATACAGCAATTTTATCGTTTTCTGCAATTAACTCATAATCTTTAATAGCCTTAATAAATTTACTCCATATTTCTTTTCGAAACTTCTTGATAATGCTTTTTTCTATTTCACGGTATTTTTCCATTTTACCACCGGTATTAGTATATAATAAAACTTCTTGTTATTCAACAAGAAGTGTTTAGATTAATACTTATTTCTTTATTATTGAGTTCCTTTAAAACGCGATATTTAACACCACAAACTTCAAACAGTTGTTTTGAAGCTTTAACAGAGTCAGTGTCAGCATATTTATCTGACAAATATATAACTTCTTTTATTCCTGATTGAATAATTAATTTCGCACATTCATTACAAGGAAACAAATCTACATATATTTTTGCACCTTCCATATCCTTACGGTTGCCACGGAAATTTAAAATTGCATTCATTTCAGCATGACAAACATAGAAGTATTTTGTATCAAGCGGCTTTCCTTCTCTGCTCCATGGAAAATTATCATCATCAAAACCATTTGGAGTACCATTATAACCTATTGATAGAATACGGTTATCAGCCCCAACAATACAAGCTCCTACTTGTGTTGAGGGGTCTTTACTACGCATTGCCGATAATTTTGCAACCCCCATAAAATATTCATCCCAACTCAAATAATCTTTTCTTTTCTTCACTGCCATTATATCCCACCTTTCGAACAATTATAGCATATAAAGATAAATTAAAAAAGATACATTTTTAGTTTGCATTAATTAAAACAGGTCTAAAGGTTGAAGACGTCTCTATTCCAAATGGGGTTTCATTATTAGTTGGTGAACCCACAAAATAAAATAAGCCTGCTGTTTTAAGTATTCCCTTGTTTGTTATGATATAAAACGAACCTATTCCAATAACTATCCCTAATATTAAGCAAAATAGCATTTTAAAATTATTAAATTTCATTACTTAAAGCTCCAATTTAATTTATAATTACATTATAACATTTTTTTAGGGTTGTTCTATAATTTTATGTTCCTTTTAAACTTTAATATTGAAATTTAACAACCTAATAAAAAGTAAAAAACAGATAAATAGAATTCTCTAAATATCTGTTTTTTTATTTTATGGCGTCAATCTATTTGGACCACGATATAAATAAGTTGCTTCTCTAATATTATCTAGTTCAAATATTTTCATCATTAATCTAGCCATTCCAAATCCAAATCCACCATGTGGAGGACAACCGTATTTGAAAAAATCGATATAAAATTGAAGCGTTTTAGGAGCAATTCCCTTTTCGATTATTTGTTTTTCTAAAACATCAGCTCGATGCTCTCTTTGAGCACCGGTAGTTATTTCAACACCTTTATACAATAGATCATAACTATTAGAAAATCCTTGGTTATCTATATTGTGATAAAAAGGTCTTGATGACTTAGGGAATTTAGTGATGAAAACAAAATCACTATTATATAACTCTTTTGCATGCTCACACAATAATTCTTCTTCTTTTCTTTCAAAATCATCTGTTTTGTCAGCAACGTAATTATATTTATCTTTTAAAATGTTTTTAGCTTCCGTAAAAGTAATTCTCGGAAACTTAACATCGGTATTACTAATCTCAACATTAAAAGTTTCCTTTATTTCTTCACCATACTTCTTGTTTAATTTATTTAAAAAATATTTAAGCCACGCTTCTTGCATATCCATAACATCTTCCACAGAATCTATCCAAGAAATTTCAGCATCTACCATAAATATTTCAGTAGAATGATACGATGTATGAGAATTTTCTGCTCTAAAAGCTGGAGCGATTTCAAATACATTATTAAATCCTGCTGCCATAGCCATTTGTTTATAAAACTGTGGTGACTGTGATAAACAAGCTTCTTCACCAAAATAATCAATTTTAAAAACTTCGGCACCAGATTCAGCGTTACTTGCTGCTATTTTAGGTGATTGAATTTCAATATAACCATTATTCACCCAATACTCACGCATTGCTTGTAAAATTAATGTTTGACACTTAAAAAACAAATAATTGTCTGGTCTTCTTAAATCTAAAAAGCGATAATCAAGTCTTGTTTCACGAAGTGATTTTTCTTTGTTCTTGATATCAATCGGCAACTCTTCTAACGACCTACTTGTAACCACAATATTAGTTGGAATTATTTCCATACCATTTAATTTTACTTTTGGATTTTCATAAACTGTTCCAGTAATGGTTAAAGTACTTTCTAATGTTAGATTAGAAATAATCTCAACCATTTCTTTATTTTCTTCATTTTTTTCAATTGTTAATTGAACCTTTCCAGAACTATCTCTTAAAACGACAAACTGAACATATTGTAAATCTCTAATATTATCTACAAATGCCTTGAGCTCAATCTCCTTATTAAAATAATTATTTAAATCTTTAATATATATCTTCTTCATCTTCACCACTTACTTTCTCATCTAAAAAGTTAATAATATATTCTTCTTCTATTTTAAATTCTTCTTTTGTTCGATTATTTATAATTGTTAAAACTGTATCAGAAACTGATTGTTCATCT
>DUPI01000074.1 GCA_012838395.1 Mollicutes bacterium | reverse complement strand
TTAAATATTATTGTAAAACAAGATAAATTATGATATAATCTAAATACCTTGGGGGTGTAATTTAATGGTAGAATGACGGTCTCCAAAACCGTTCGTGTGGGTTCAACTCCTGCCACCCCTGCCATTTAGTGATTATGCGAACATTGTTTACTTTGTAGGCGGGTTTGCTGACAATATAAAAATAAATTAGAAGTAATGAAAAGGGCTAGCATAGACTTTGATTAATGTTTATATGGCTCTTTTTGCTTTTTTAAGGAAGTATAGGTGGTTTTGATGAAAAATAAACATTTAAATATGATTCAATCAACTATTCAAAAAATGGGAAATAATCCATTTTCTTTTGTAAAAGCCGATGATGGTAAGTATTTATCTGAATATGTTGAATGCTATAACCCACCATATGCATTAAGTAAAAATGTTTATAATGATATTAGTGATAAAATAGAGGGATTAATAGAAAGAGCCCATAACAATAGTGGAACATATTAAAAATAGTATCTTAAATTGATACTATTTTTTGTTAATATATTATATTAATTAAGTATTTAAATATTCCATTTTCTTGGATATATATATTCTATTTTATCTGTTTTTGCAACATACTTTTTCTTGATTTTGGTTCTATTAGACTTTAAGTCTGGCAATGCTTGTCGGCAGTATTTATCTAATTCACAAAATATATTTTGACAATCTATTAATTGTAAAGGTCTATTACCAATTCTTTTGAAATCTAAACCAAGTCTTTTAAATTCTTCGTCTTGATGCTCAAACATATATCTAATAATATCTTCGTTACTTAATTTGCCTTTATCTACAAAACATTTTTTAATTCCTCTTAAAGAACCTGGACCTGCAACTGTAAATTCATCTTCTCTCCAATTAACAGCATCACTGTAATTAATATCTGTTACTAATTGATAAGCCATAAAGTTTCCTATTAATGGGTAACTTTTTATTATATTGAAACCATCTTCCATTGTTTTAGCTTCTAATAATTTTAAATGAACTTTATCAACAATAAACATTTTATTTAATAATGCTAAATGGTTATCGTGTTTTCTATCATAACCAAATACTTTATTGGCACAACTTATATAAGCATCATTGTATATTGTTATACCGTTTGAGATAGCTTGTTCTAAAACTTCAGAATATAATTTAATATCAAACGTATCTAATGTAATGTCTTTAAAATTATTCAATAATAATTCCCAAGTTGATTCTTTGTTAAATAATTTAAACAATATAATTCTAAAAATCATATCTGTATTATTGTATTCTTTTCCATTATAAATTACATTTTTTAATAAATATTGGCTAACTCTATCGTTTACCCTATAACTATTACAAAACTTATATGTTTTAAGTATCTCATCATTTGTCCAAGGAGCGTTTTGTCCATTTAGTTTTTTCAAAAATATATTTTGTCTTTCATAAGCAAAATACCAATATAAATCATAAACTTCTTGTCTTTTCTTCATAATCACCTCATACACTTTGGGTCTTTAAAATTAATACATCTTTTTAATACTTTATATTTGTCATCGCTAGGAATATAGTTTGCGATGATTTTTTGTCCGATACAACCACTTTTACAAATGCTATATTGTTTACAAGATGAACAACCATTACTTACATTTAGATTTCTTATGTTAGTAAAATATTCAGAATTATACATTTCAGTTAAAGTGTTTTCTCTTATATTTCAACTAATACCTAATTCAGTAAAATATTTTATTGAATCGCAAGGATAAGCTATTCCATCAAATCCAATAATCATAATCTCATCGGCTATAATACACGGACTATTTTCTATACCTAAAATATTCCAAGGACTTCCCAATCTAATTCTAGATTTATTATTGCAATTCAAATATAAATCTTTAATGGATAATAATTCTTCTTTTGATAAATCCATTTCATTTGTTCCTTTTCCGTGTGGTACAAATCTTAATAAACTAATTTTATCAAAATAATGTTTTTTTATCAAATGTTTCAATAGTTTGGTTAATCACTTCATTTAATTTACTAATAGAATCCTTAGAAACTGCATAATGAAAACCTAAAGTTGCTGTTTGCCCTTTAAAAACTTCATCAAAAAATTCTTCTTTAGAATAAGTTGATAATTCTTCTTCATCATTATAATCTAAAGATTTTAAATTTTTATTATCGCTTGTTGCACTACTTGAACAATGTTTGCAATTT
>DUPI01000073.1 GCA_012838395.1 Mollicutes bacterium | reverse complement strand
TTGTTTATGAAGTTGTTGATGCACGTATGCCAATGTCTTCTAGAATTAAAGATATTAATACAATTGTTGGCTCGAAGCCAAGAGTTATTATTATGACAAAAATGGATTTATGCGATATTAATGAAACTAATAAATGGATTAAACATTATGAAAAACAAGGTTATAAAGTTATGGGGCTAAATTTAGTAAGAAATATTAACTTAAAACCTTTAATTTCGTTGACTAATAAAATAAATCAACCCTTAAATGAAAAGCGTATAAAACAAGGATTAAAGTTGCGAAAAACAAGAGTTATGATTATTGGAATACCTAACGTTGGTAAATCAACTTTAATTAATCGTTTAGTGGGAAGAAAAGCCACTAAAATTGGTAATAAACCAGGGGTTACTACAAGTTTAGATTGGATTAGAATTAATAATGATTTGGAATTATTAGATACTCCCGGTATTTTATGGCCGAAATTAGATAATAAAAGTGTTGCTTTAAATTTAGCTAGTCTAACAGCTATTAAAGAAGAGGTTTTACCACTTGATGATGTTGCCATATATATATTAAAAATGTTAAATAAATACTATCCTGAAATTTTAAAGGAGCGCTATAGCATTGATGAGATTGATTTTGACGATATCATTCCAACCTTAGATGCGATTGGAAAAAAACGTGGATGTCTGGTCAAGGGTGGGGAAGTTGATTATGACAAAGTATTTGCTATCATAGTTAATGATCTTAAAAATGGTATTATTAAAAACATTACTTTTGACCGCTACGAGGAACTAAATGAAAACTAAGGAAATAAATGTTTTAGCACTTGCTTATTTAGGTGATGCAATTTATGAAAAGTATATAAGATTATATTTAGTAAAGTCGGGAATATCGAAAGTTAATGATTTACAAAAAAGGTCGGTCAATTATGTTAGCGCTCGTGCTCAAAGTCATTTTCTAACTCTATTAATCAATAACAATATGTTCGATGAAGAGGAAATGTCAATTATTATGCGGGCGCGTAATCATAAAGGTAAATCAAAACCGAAAAATACTGATATCATTACTTATAAACATGCAACAGCACTAGAAGCTTTAATTGGATATTTATATTTAGAAAAAAGAATAGATAAACTAGATCAAATAATGAAATTTATAATAGGAGAATAAATATGTATATACACGGTAAAAATGTTGCTTTAGAAATTTTAGCAAATAATAAAGAAATAGAAAAAGCTTTTCTTTATAAAAACTTTAATGACAAAAACATAATAAATGCTTTAAAGAAACAAAATATTAATATTGAATGGTTTGAAAAATATGAGTTAGATAAACTTGTAAATAAAAATCATCAAGGTATAATATTAAAGGTACCAGCTTATAAATATGCCAGTCTTGAAGAATTTATAAATAATGAAAATGCTTTGGTTGTTATTTTAGATCACTTAGAAGATCCACACAACTTGGGGGCTATTGTTCGAACTTGTGAAGCAGCGAAGGTTGATGGAATTATTATTCCTAAAGATAGAAGTGTTTCGGTTAATTCGACAGTTATGAAAGTGAGTGCCGGTGCATTAGAAAACATAAAAGTATCACAAGTTACCAATTTAACAAGAACAATTAAAGAATTAAAAAACAAAGGATTTTGGATTGTTGGTACTGATATGAATGGAACTGATTTTGAAGAGATAGATTATCAGGGCAAAATTGCAATTGTAATCGGTAATGAAGGAAAAGGTCTTAGCCGATTAGTGCGTGAAGAATGCGATTTTATTGCTAGTATTCCAATGTTTGGAAAAACCAATAGCCTTAATGCATCTGTTGCAGCTGGTATAATTATTTATAAAGCAAAGACAGCTAGGAGGTAGTTATGGATTATCGAAATTATAATGATAATGAATTAGTATC
Source organism: Mollicutes bacterium (assembly GCA_012838395.1). GTDB lineage: Bacteria > Bacillota_I > Bacilli_A > RF39 > UBA660 > DUPI01. The sequence goes on along the minus strand of DUPI01000073.1, from coordinate 613 downwards.
TTTTGTTGAAGAAAATCATGAAAATGCTCGTGATATTTTATTTGAAAAATACAGACCCCTTATTGTGGGAACTGCCAATAAAATGCATAGGTCATGTAAATATAATGGTTTAGAGATAAATGATTTGATTCAAGAAGGTTTCTTAGGGCTTTCTAATGCTATAACTCATTATAATGAAAATAAAGATACTAGTTTTTATACGTTTGCCAAAACTTGTATTGAAAGACGTATGATTAGTTTAATTATTTCAACTAAACGTTTAAAACACAAAATATTAAACGAATCTTTATCACTAGAAGGATCAGATGATGATTCTTCAAATGTAGGTTTAGAAATTTTTTTGGGTGATACTAATAATAACCCTGAGAATGTATTGCTTTATAATGAAACGAAGATTGAGCTGATTAATAATATTAAAAGTCGTTTAACTGACTTTGAAGAACAAGTTTTTGAATTGAAAATCAATAATTTTAATTATCGCGAAATTGCAGCAATTTTAGATCGAACACCTAAAGCAATTGATAATGCTTTACAAAGGATAAAAAATAAAGCAAGAGAAGAATTATCTGTAAAAAATTAAGTACTTAAATTTATTGACACTGAATATTATTAA
>DUPI01000072.1 GCA_012838395.1 Mollicutes bacterium | reverse complement strand
TTTTATATTATCTAGTCCATCGCGCATCTTTAACACATTAATAAATCTTCATCGCACCAATAGTTTATATCAACATATTTTTGCAACTATATATGAAACATTTATTAGTTTTTCAATCGGAACCTTAATCGGAATTTTAATAGCTACCACTTTTTGGTGGAATAAATTTTTATCTAAAGTTTTTGAGCCTTATTTAATCATCTTAAACAGCTTACCCAAAGTCGCCCTTGGTCCAATTATAATAATTTGGATTGGAGCAAGAACAAGTTCTATTATTGTTATGGCTTTATTGATTTCAGTAATTGTTACCATTATTAATGTATTACAAGGTTTTAATGAAACAGATCCAATCAAAATAAAACTCATGAAATCACTTGGAGCTAGTAAGTATCAAACATTCTTTAAACTTGTTTTACCAAGCAGTTTTAACAATATTATAAGTGCTTTAAAGATTAATGTAAGCATGTCTTTAATCGGAATTATCACCGGAGAGTTTTTGGTATCAAAAAAAGGAATTGGATATTTAATTATGTATGGTTCCCAAGTATTTAATTTAGATTTAGTTATAACCGGAATTATGATTCTGGCCGTTGTTTCGGCAGTTATGTATTATATTGTTTATTACATCGAAAAAAGACTAACAAGAAATGATTAGTCTTTTTTTCATTGATGTAATGTTTATTATCTTATCTTTTTCATCTGCAAACATTCCTTTGCTTATATTTAGGCGCCGTAACATTACATTTTTATCTTACAAGCAAGAAAAAATAATATTAGTAAAGATGCTTTTCAATCACTTCTTGAAGTTTCTCAATTTTTACTTTTGTGATATAATAAAATTATAAAAACACTGAAAAGGAGAAACATTATATGAATGATAATATTTTTAATATATTAGAAGATGGCGAAAAGTTATTATATGAAAGTAAAGCTAATGTTAAAAAAACTAGTAAACAGACTTTTAGATTTCTTGTTGCTGCAAGTGTGGTAATATTATTTTGGAGTTTATTTATTCTAGGAGTTAAAAATAGCCCTATTGACTTTTTAGAAATAACACTATTTACCTTTATACTTGTTATATTTAGTTTATCTTTACTCTATGGCATATTATACAATTTAATTATAAAATATAGTCATAAAAATAATAAATATTTTGTAACAAGCAAAAGAATAATATCTTACAATCCAAAAAAAGGATTTAATGCAAAAGATATTTTGAATATTAAACACCTTGGAATTGCAAGAGAAAAAAATAATTATGGTGATTTAAACTTTAATTTTTATGAAAATAATATTTTAAAATCACTAAAAACAGCTATAAGTTTCGAAGGGATAGAACATCCTAGGAAAGTAGTAGATATGATAACAAAAATAAATAATGACATACACGTTTACGATGATAAACCTTCTGGTATATTATTTGATAGAAAATAATTATCTCACTCATTAATATTTTTCAGCATTTTAACGAAACGGAATGAAAATAGTATATATGGTTCCCAGCTGTTTAAATTAGATTTAATTATAACAGGAATTGAGATTCTAGTCATTATTTTTGCTGCTATGTATTGTATTGTTTATTACACAAAAAAAAGACTAACTATAATTAAAAAAGATTAAAATCAAATGATTTAATCTTTTTTTGCTGGGCACAACATTATTGTTAAAACAAAAGTAACACATTAAATGCTAAGTAATTTATATCAGTCCTGCTAATCTTACTAAACTATTAATTATAAAACATATAACAATCCCTATTATTGTTGGAACTAGAAAGGAAACAAGTGTCCATTTCCAGCTTTGTGTTTCTTTTTTTATAGTTAAACAAGTTGTGCCACATGGCCAGTGCATAAGTGAAAACAACATCACACATATTGCCGTTAACCAAGTCCAACCATTATTAACAAGTAAAGTTTTTAGTTCAGCTAAACTGCTAAATTCAAGCATACTACCTGTTGCCATATAACTCATAATAATAATTGGAATAACTATTTCATTA
>DUPI01000014.1 GCA_012838395.1 Mollicutes bacterium | reverse complement strand
AGATGGTCTTTCACCACGAATTGAAATAATACCTGGATCTGTAATAGTAGTATTCATTAAGTCACCTGCATCACCTGTTACTTGTTTTGCCATTATTTCTTTTTCAATAGCATCAACATATCCCATCGCACTACTCCTTGCTGCACCTTGTCTAGCATCTTCAATAACATTTAGAATAGTGGGTGTTGCGATTAACATAATAATTGCTAAAATTACGATAACTGCTAATAATTCAATCAGTGTAAAACCTTTTTTGTTTAACTTCATTATTTCCCTCCTCTAGTTTACACATAATCACACAACAAATTTAATATAATAGTCAACGTTTATTATTCGATTGACAATGTTTATTAAATAGTTCAGTTATATTATTAACAGTTTTTAAGACTATATACCTAATAAATAATAACTTAAGTTATAATATTGTTTATTTTTTTCTATTTAACAAAAAAGTAAAGAAACCAATTATCATAACATTACCAGTTGAATTTATTAATACTTTAGTTTTAGTTTGCCTTTCCCTTTTTTGACTTGAAAGGTGAGTTTCATATTTCTTTTCACAAGTAGTGTATTTATCCAATTCTTCATTACAATATTTAATTTTATATTCTTCATAATTATATTTGGGATTATCAAAAAGTAAATCTACAACACTGTTGTAAGAAATAACAATCGCTACAATAATCCAAACTACTAATATAAGATTCATTATTCGTTTAATTATATCATTATCTTTACTAAACATTTTAGTTACCTCCTATTTTTTATTCTTATTTAATAAATACATACCAAAGGATACAATAATAATGTTTCCAAGTGATATAAATATGCTTTTTTGTCTTCTTGTTACATGTTCATCTTGAAAAAGTTTTTCGCGTTCATATTGTTCTTTACAATTATACTTAATGCTTTCAACATCATGTTCTGGTGCACAATACAACGATTCATACTCAACATAACTTATAATATGATTAGGCATAACAACATCAACAACAGCTATGTGAAAAAGGGTTATTGCCGATATCAACCAGACCAATAATACTAAATTAGTAATTTTTAAAACCGAGTCTTTTTCATGATCAAATAATTTCATTTTTCACTTCCTCCTATTTTCAATTATAACACGAAAATTATTTAATTGTTTTAATTTTTTCGTTAATAATATCTAATGATACAAGTTCTTCTTCTAATTTTCTTTTTTCAGCTAAAACAACGTTTTCTGGAGCATTGTTTACATATCCCACATTAGACAATAATTTCTGACGACGAGTAATTGATGATAACAGCTTTTGTTGTTCTTGCTTTAATACTTCAATATCTTCTTTAACTTCTTTACCTATATAACCCAGAATAACTTCCCCATAAGTAAATGGTATTTCTATAGATAACATACCTTCGTCAAGTTTATCGATAACTCGAGCCTTTAATAATTTTTTAAAAATATTAAAATTATCATTTATTAAAAACTTCTGTTTTTTTTCTAAGTTATTAATTAATACAAAATCCGAAGTAATGTTATTTTCATTTTTAACATTTCTGATTTTGGTAATTATCTCGATAATTCTGTTAATATTATTAACGTCACTCTCATAATCATACCCTTTATTATATTGTGGATAATCACTAACCATTATTGATTTAGTAACATTAGGAAGCTTAGAATATATTTCTTCTGTTACATACGGCATGAAGGGATGTAACATTTTTAAAATATTTTTTAAAACTAATAGTAATACATTTTTAGTTTGATTATTCATATTAGTTTTAGCTAATTCAATATACCAATCACAAAAATCATTCCAAATAAAACTATATAATTCTTGCCCTACAACATTAAATTCATATTTCTCCATATGTCTTCGAACAACTTTAATAAGTTTATTTTGCTTATCTAAAATCCATTTGTCACTACTAGTTAATTTGGTTATATCAAGACTAGTTTCTTCATAGTCATCTAAATTTATCATTACAAAGCGTGAGGCATTCCACAACTTATTAATAAAATTCCAAGTCGATTTAACTTTTTCTTCATCATATCTTAAATCTTGTCCGGGTGCCGAATTCGTTGCTAAGAAAAATCTTAAGGCATCAGTACCATAATCATCTATTACATCCATCGGATCAACGCCGTTACCTAATGATTTACTCATTTTACGACCTTCTTTATCACGAATAAGGCCATGAATTAAACAATCCTTAAAAGGACGCTCATCCATAAATTCTAAACCTTGGAAAACCATACGACATACCCAAAAAGGAATAATATCATAACCAGTGACTAATATATCATTAGGATAATATCTTTTTAATAGATCCGAACTCTCGGGCCATCCTAAAGTACTAAAAGGCCAAAGGGCACTGCTAAACCAAGTATCAAGAACATCATTATCTTGTATCCAGCCTTCTTCCTTAGGCGCTTCATACCCAACATAAATCTCATCATCTTTATACCAAGCTGGTATTCTGTGTCCCCACCATAGTTGCCTTGAAATACACCAATCATACGTTATTTTCATCCAATGATTTAATATTTTTTCAAATCTTTCAGGAACAAAATTAACTTTCGTTTCTTTATTTTTTTGATTTTTTAAAACTCTATCTGCAAGTGGTCTCATCTTAACAAACCATTGCTTAGATAAATATGGTTCAACAATTGCATCGCTTCTCTCTGAATGACCAACTGAATGCATTATTTCTTCTATTTTAATTAATAAATCCTTTTCCTCTAACTCTTTTACCATTTGTTTACGGCAAACAAAACGATCCAAACCATTGTATTTTCCGGCATTTTCGTTCATTGTTCCATCTAAATTAATAACAATTATGCGGTCTAAACTATGTCTGTTTCCAACCTCAAAATCATTCGGATCATGAGCCGGCGTTATTTTAACAACACCAGTACCAAATTGAGGATCCGCATATGAATCAGCAATAACCGGAATTGATTTGTTAACAAGTGGCAAAATAACATTTTTACCAATTAAATGACGATATCGGTCATCCTCTGGATTAACAGCAATAGCAGTATCACCAAATAAAGTTTCCGGGCGAGTAGTTGCAACTTCCAAATACTCTTCACTATTTTCAATGTAATACTTTAAATAATAGAAAGCCCCATTTTCTTCTTTGTGAATTACTTCTTCATTTGATAAGGCTGTCATTTGAACAGGATCCCAATTAATAATTCTCTCGCCCCGATAAATCAAGCCTTTATTATATAATTCAATAAAAACATGTTTAACAGCATGACTTAATCCTTTATCTAAAGTAAATCTTTCCTTAGTATAATCAAGACTTAAACCTAATTTTCCCCATTGTTCCCTAATGTTTTTAGCGTATTCGTCTTTCCATGCGAAAGCATGCTCTAACCACTCATCTCTATTCATAGAACGAGGATTAATATTTTGCTCTCTTAATTTAGCATCAACTCTAGCTTGAGTAGCAATACCTGCATGATCCATTCCTGGTAACCACAATGCATCGAAACCATCCATTCGTTTATAACGAATAATAATATCTTGAAGTGT
>DUPI01000071.1 GCA_012838395.1 Mollicutes bacterium | reverse complement strand
CGACCATCCCTTAGTTCCACTACTTTATCAAATAAGTCCATATTTTCTAATCGGTGAGTAACAATAATAATTGTTTTATTATGATACTTATTAATTATTCTTTTTAAAATACGTCTTTCTAAATTAACATCCATTTGATTTAAACCTTCATCAATGATCAATAAGTCAAATGGTTTTAATAAAGCACGGGCTAACACAATTCTTTGTTTCTCTCCTCCTGATATATTGTTGCCATTTTCTTCAATTAACATTTTATAACCAACATTACTATTTTTGATTAACTCGTCCACTTCACACATTTTAGAAATTTCTAAAAGTTTTTCTTTATCATTAGGATTAATATTTAAATTATTTTCTAAAGTATCAGTAAACAACATTTCCTTTTGAGAAACATAAGTTATCCCCTCTTTATAACCACTAAGACAATAATCATTAATATCGATCCCGTTTATTTTAACTTGATCTCGATTAACTTGATAATATTTCATTAATATTTTTAGTAAAGTACTTTTACCACTACCGCTGTTACCAATAATTAATACCTTTTCAAATGGTTTTATTTTTAAACTAATATTTTTTAAAATATAATCACGATCATTATAAGTATAATTTAATTTTTTAAACTCAATCGTACCTTCTATTTTAGAACTAACTATTCCCTTATCTGTTTGTTCATAAAATAAATCTAAAATTCTTTTTAAAGCATTCTTAGCCTCTTTAATACTACTATCTAAATCAATTACATTACGAATCGGACCTAGAAAATAAGTTAATAACGCATTAAAGGTTAACAACTGACCAAGTGTTAATGTTTGATTATTAACCAATATAGCACCTAAATAAATAATCGTAATAAACCCTATATTATTAATGACTTCCTTAATAATATATTGATAATTATATGCTTCATCAAACTTTTTTAATTTTTTTAACAACCTCACATACTTATCTTCAAATTTATTAATAATTCTATGTTCAATATTAATTCCCTTAACGGTTTCAAAACCACTAATACTTTCAACCATATAAGAAGTAACATCGGCTTTTTTAATTTGAATCATATTTATATATTTATTAAAAAGTGGCTTGAAGATTAAAATATTTATAACATATAAAATTAACATTATAAGGGCAACAACAAACAATTTGGAACTGACTAACATTAAAAAGATAAAGGAAAATAAAGTAAGTGGTAAATCAATAAACAAAGTATAAGCAACTTTACTAATCATTTCTCTAACTGTACTTAAATCATTAATTCTTGATACAACCTCACCAGTAGTACGATTACAATAATAATTATAAGGAAGTAAAATAATTTGTTTGAAAGTCTCCATAGTTAATATAATATCAATTTTTTGATTTAAATAAATTAAAACCTTATTTCTGAAAAAATCAGTAATAATTTTTAATAGATGAACTAGAAAAAAAATGACAAAGATAAATAATAAATATTCTTGTTTATTTGAGTAGGTTATTCCATCAATCATATATTTAAAATAAAATGAGATGAAGATTGAAAAAATCGTTAAAAACAAAGATAACAATAATATATTAACAAATTCTTTTTTACACTTTTTAATAATATTCATTACAAATTGTAAAAGTGAGAGATTGTTTTTATATAGAGGGAGTTTATATATGGGGTATAAAATAATTATTACATTGTTCCACATTTCACTAAATTCTGTAAATGAAATTTTTTTGATTTTATTAGCCGGGTCAGCTATCAAAATAGTCTTTTTATTAAAATTAATTTCATAAATAACAACATAATGATTGTAAGACTGATCAACCGTAACATAGGCGATGGCAGGTAGAACTAGATTATCCTTCGTTAAGTCTTCTAGTTCACATTTTACACCCTTAGCATCCATCCCTAACTGTTTGGCTGCTTCAATTAAATGATAGGCTGTCGTGCCCTTTTTATCAGTTTTAGTCATATCTCTTAATTGTTCTATACCAACGTTACCTTTATAATACTTTACAATCATTAATAGTGACGCGACACCACAATCTTTAATTCCATCTTGTTTAACAAATGGATATTTTCGAAACATTTTACTTACCTCCTTACTAATAACATATCAAGGAGGTTTTTATTTTCCTTCAAAAAAAAGAAACATTAGTTTCTTCTTTGTAATATTCTTATTTTTTTAGAACCATATTTTTTATCCTTAATTATTTCATAACCATTGTTTTCTATTATCTCATCAGTATATTCACATATAACTTGTCCATCACTAGCCAGAAGATCATATTTGATTAATTCATCTAATACCCTGTTTATTAAGTGCATATCATATGGTGGATCTAAAAAGATTAAATCAAATTTAAGTTTATTTTTCGAAAAATCTTTCAAGGCATATACATAATCATTATTTGTAAGATAATAATCTTCTTCCAACTTTAAATTTATTAAATTGTTTTTTAAAATAGAAAACATTTTTTTATTCGCTTCTACAAAGTAACAACTTTTACTACCATTACTTAAAGCTTCAATTCCTAATGAACCACTACCAGCAAATAAATCAAGAACAACACTTCCTTTAACTTTTGTTTGAATCATCGAAAAAAGAGACTCTTTAACTCTATCCATTGTTGGTCGGGTTTTTTCTTGATTAAATCCCTTAATAGTCATCCCTTTATATTTACCACTTATTACACGCATATTATCTCCTTTATTACTTTATCTAAACGATGAAAATAGTGACGAAATTAATTCAAAACTCTCAATCGCACGATTAATTCGATCTACCGGGCGCAATTGATATTTTTCTTTTACTTCTTCAATAAACGATTTAAAAGCTTCTGGATTTCTATTTAAAATCTTATACCAATAGGAATTTTCCCTTATATATCTTTGAAAATTAGGATCATTTTTAATTTTAAATTGAATTTCTAATGTCATTAATCATCAAAATGTTTATATAAGGGACGAGGTCGATATTCTTCCTTAGGTGTTTCGGTTTTATCCTTAGTTGTAAAATCTTGTAAAACACCAACAACTCTTTGAACACTATTAATTCCTGATTGAACAGTATTTATATCAACATTTTTCAACCAATTAACTATATCGTTAAATCCAATCGCCCCTGCTGCTGCAGTTGTCACCGTCTCAGCAACTCTATTATCACTAGTGTTTAAGTATGGTTTCCAAATATTATCTTCAGCTCCATATAAATCATATATTTCATAAAACTTTTGCCAAGTCATATCATTTGATTTTACATGTTTTATTAACCCAGGATTACCTCTAACAAACTCTTTAAAAGCATCTAATTTATCCATTATAACCACCTATAACAGTATATGATAATAAGATTAAAAGTTGTATTAAAATTTATCCTAACTCACTTGTT
>DUPI01000001.1 GCA_012838395.1 Mollicutes bacterium | reverse complement strand
TAATTGTGTGATAATCTTATATCAGCACGAAAGAGTGTTTTTTATTTGAAAAAAAACATATAATATAGGGTGGTGTTTGAAATGAAAAAAATAATTAATTTTCTAAAAGAAGTTAAAAAAGAAATGAAAAAGGTAAGATGGCCTAATAAGAAAGAAATGATTTCTTATTCAATTGCAACTATTTCGTTTGTTATAATCTTCGCATTTTTCTTTGCGCTGACTGATATAGTTTTAGCAAGTTTGAAAACGTTGGTGCAATAATGGAAAAAGAATGGTATGTAGTTAATACTTATTCGGGGCATGAGAATAAAGTAAAAGAAAAATTGGAGATGCGTGCTAATTCTATGGAAATGGAAGATTATATTCATAGAATTGTAGTTCCTGAACAAACAGAAGTTGAAATTAAAGATGGGGTAAAAAAAGAGAAGCAAAAGAAAATGTTTCCAGGTTATATATTAGTTGAAATGGTAATGACTGATGACGCTTGGTTTGTGGTGCGTAATACACCTGGTGTAACTGGTTTTATTGGTTCATCTGGTAAGGGTGCTAAACCATTTCCATTAACTCCTCAAGAAGTAGATAAAATCTTAGGTAGTATGGGTATGACAAGGTTAGAACTAGGTAATGAACTTAATGTTGATGATTCAATTAAAGTTATTCAAGGTCCTTTTGCTAATATGTATGGTAAAATTAAAAGCTTTGATTTTAAAAATCAAATATTAGAAGTTAAATTAGATCTTTTTGGACAAGAAACAGTTGTTGAAATACCACTTGTAGATGTTGCTAAAGTTTAGTTTACAATTTATTAAAAATATGTTATTATTAAATGGCTATATTTGTTGAATATAGATAAATCAGTGGGAGCGCGGACATAAGAGACCACAAAAGTTTACTCGCATTAGAACCACACGCGAAAAAAATAGGAGGTGTTTTTCGTGGCAAAGAAAGTGACTAAAAAAATAAAATTACAAATTCCAGCAGGAAAAGCAACACCAGCTCCACCAGTTGGAACGGTTTTAGGACCGGTTGGAATTAATTTGCAAGAATTTTGTACGAAGTATAATGATGCAACTAGAGACAAAATGGGGGATATTTTACCAGTTGAAATTTCTGTTTATGAAGATAGAACTTTTGATTTTGTAGTTAAAACTCCACCAACATCATTTTTGATTAAAAAGTACGCCAAAATTAAATCTGGTGCAGCTAGAGGCTCAACAGAAAATGTTGGAACTTTAACTAAAGATCAAATTAAAGAGATTGCTGAAATTAAATTGCCCGACTTAAATGCATATACTGTAGATGAAGCAATGAAAATTGTTGAAGGTACAGCAATTAATATGGGTATTAAAGTAGAATAATAAAATGTATATACATATAGGGATAACCCTATGTGGGAGGCATAGTCCGCATATACCACATAAGGAGGTAAAATAATGAAAAAAGGAAAAAAATATGTTGAAGCAATTAAAATGGTTGATAGAACAAAATTATATTCAAAAGAAGAAGCTGTAGAGTTAGTTAAGAAAACAGCTACTGCGAAATTTGATGAATCTATTGAATTAGCGCTTAATCTAAATCTTGATACTAAAAAAGCTGAGCAACAATTAAGAGGTGCTGTAGTACTTCCGCATGGTACTGGAATAACTAAAAAGATTTTAGTTATTACCAAAGGAGAACAGGCGCAAGTTGCTAGAGATTTAGGTGCTGATTATGTTGGAGATACTGATATGTTAGACAAAATCGAAAAAGAAAATTGGTTTGATTTTGATATCATTATTGCTACACCAGATATGATGCCAGCAATAGGAAAGATTGGTAAAGTTTTAGGACCTAAAGGTTTAATGCCAAACCCTAAAACAGGAACCGTAACGACTGATGTTAAAAGAGCGATCGAAGATATTAAAAAAGGTCGTGTTGAATATCGTACTGATAGTTATGGAAATATTCATGTTATTATTGGTAAAGCATCATTTGAAGATTCTAAGTTACTTGAAAATTTAGATGCTTTTATGAATTTAATTATTAAAAGTAAACCATCTGTTGTGAAAGGTAAATATATTAAAAATATTGCTATTTCTTCAACAATGGGACCTGGAATTAAAATCGATCAAAATAGTTTTGACATATAATATATAATATGTTATAATCAATTTGTAAAAATTTAAAAGCAAGTGCCGTAGACCGTAGGGACCTAACAGTTTAATCATCCTACCGAGGACTTAATTAATTAAGACTTCAAGCTGCTACGGACATTATGCGTAGTAGTTTTTTTTAGGTAATTGTAACTAAAAGGGAGGTGCAGGATGGCGAACGAAAAGGTTTTAGCAAAAAAACAAGACGTAGTTAATGAAATTTCTAAAAATGTTAAAGAATCTCAATCTGTTGTATTTTTTGAATATAGTGATTTATCTGTTGTTGAATTAACAGAGTTAAGAAGAACACTTAGAGAAAATGATGCGGAATTTAAAGTATATAAAAACACTTTAGCTAAGAGAGCTTTAAATGATTTAGAAATTGATTTAAACGAACACTTAGTTGGACCGAAAGCAATGGCTTTTGGAAAAGATGCAGTCGCACCAATTAAGGTGTTAAGTGATTTTTCAAAGAAATATAAATCGCTGGAAATGAAAGTTGGAATTGTTGAGGGAAAAATTACAACAATTGATACTTTAAATGAATTAGCAAAAATACCTTCAAGAGAAGGCTTATTGACGCAAGTGGCATCTGGATTAATGGGTGTGGTGCGTGACTTATCTATTTGTTTAGATTTACATAGTCAAAATTTAGAAAATTAAAGAGGAGGAATAATATGGCAAAATTTACAAAAGAAGAATTTATTAGTGGATTAAAAGAAATGACAATTCTTGAAGTTAAAGAATTAGTAGATGCAATGAAAGAGGAATTTGGAGTTGATCCAAGTGCAGTAGCAGTTGCGGCTCCAACAGCAGCAGGTGCAGCTGAAGAAGGTCCAACATCAGTGAATGTAGTACTGACAGAAGCTGGTGCTAATAAATTAGCAGTTATCAAAATTGTTCGTGAAGTAACTGGATTAGGATTGAAAGATGCTAAAGACATTGCTGACAATGGTGGTGTTGTTAAAGAAAATGTTAATATGGATGAAGCTAATGAATTAAAAGCAAAATTAGAAGAAGCTGGTGCTTCTGTTGAATTAAAATAATTAATTCTAATAAGGGTAGCCTATACTATGTAATTTAGTATGGGCTTTCGCCCTTTCTTAAAGGGGTAATATAGTGAGTTATTATTACGATAAAAAACCTGATAGTAAAAGCAATGAGTCAGAAGTATTTATAAAAATAAACAACCAACCATATAAGTTTATAACAGATAGTGGTGTTTTTTCAAAACGGGGCTTAGATTTTGGAACTAGAACTTTATTGGAATTACTAGATTTAGATAAAATCAAAGGTCGGGTTTTAGATTTTGGTTGTGGTTATGGTCCGATTGGAATATATGTTAGTAAAAATACTGATGCAGTTGTTGATATGATTGATATTAATGAAAGAAGTATTAAATTAGCTATAAAAAATGCCAAGATAAATAAGGTGAAAGTGAACATTTTTGCTAGTGATAAGTATTCTAATATTAACTCTAAATATGATTTCATTATTACAAATCCACCAATTAGAGTTGGTAAAAAGGTGTTGTATGAAATTTTATTTAAGGCTAAAGAATATTTAAATGCGAAGGGACAGATGTGGTTGGTTATCCATAAAGATCAGGGGGCAAAAACAGTTGTTAGAGACCTTAAATTAGAGTATGATGTTGAAATAGTTGGTAAGAAAAAAGGCTTTTATGTTATATGTGCAATAAAATGTTGACAAATTGACACAATTTTGTTAAAATCATAAATTGGTAGCACATTTTTATTTTTTAGAAATGATTATTCGGGTAAATATATTAATAGGGGTGAGAAAGTGTCTTATACTGTGAAAAAATTTGGTGACCATCGTGAACGTAGAAGTTATGCAAAAACAAAAAATGCTATTGAGTTAAGCAACTTGTTAGAGATACAAAAAAAATCTTACAATTGGTTTATTAATGAAGGAATCAAGGAAGTTTTTCTTGATGTTTTTCCTGTGGAAAGCTTCACTGGAAATTTATCACTTGAATTTGGTGATTTCTATTTTGAAGAACCACGTTATTCAATAAAAGGTTGTAAGGAGCGCTACGCAACCTATGCTTCTCCCATTAAGGTAGCAGCACGACTTTTTAATCACGAGACAGGAGAAATTAAAGAGCAAGACATATATTTAGGTGATTTACCAATTATGTCTGAAACAGGAACATTTATTATCAATGGCGCAGAGAGAGTGATTGTTTCACAATTAGTTAGATCTCCAAGCGTATACTTTGTTAAAGATATTGATAAAAAAAATGGTCGTACTATTATCAGTGGGCAAATTATTCCGACTCATGGAACTTGGTTGGAATATGAAACAGATGCTCGTGATGTTGTTTATGTTCGAATTGACCGAACTAGAAAAGTTCCAATTACAACATTGCTTCGAGCAATAGGTCTTTCAAATGATGAAGATATCATAAGTTTGTTTGGTGAAAATGACTATGTTGCTAAAACCCTTCTAAAAGATGCTAATAAGAATACTGATGAAGCATTAATTGATATTCATTCAAAATTGAGACCAGGAGAGCCGTCTACTTTAGATAGTGCTAAAAATCAATTAATTACAAGATTTTTTGATTCTTTTCGTTATGATTTAGCTAAAGTGGGGCGTTATAAATTTAATAAAAAATTAGCGATTTCAGAAAGATTATTAAATTGTGTTTTAGCTGAAGATATAAAAGTAAAAGGAAAAGTATTATTTGAAAAAGGTACTTTAATTACGAAAGAAGTTTTAACTGAATTAAAACCAATTTTACAAGATGGTTATGGTCTGAAAGAAGCTTTAGTTAATGAAGATTTAGATACTTATAACCGCGTTCAATTAATTAAAGTGTTTTCTAAATTAGAACCAGAAAAGGTTGTTAATGTTATTGGTAACGATCAAGAACTTGATTTAAAAAGATTAACTATATCAGATATATATGCATCTGTTTCATATTATCTAAATCTATTAGAAGGAATTGGAAATTTTGATGAAATAGACCATTTATCAAATCGCCGTGTTCGTCAAGTGGGTGAATTGTTACAAAATCAATTTAGAATTGGTATAAGACGTATTGAACGTGTTATTAAAGATCGTATGTCAACACAAGATGCATCTGAAGTAACTCCAAAAACTTTAATTAACATTAGACCTCTTACTGCTGCTATTAAAGAATTCTTTGGTAGTAGCCAATTATCACAATTTATGGATCAAACTAATCCAATTGCTGAATTAGCTAATAAACGTCGTTTATCATCGCTTGGGCCTGGTGGGTTATCAAGAGATCGAGCGGGAATGGAAGTTCGTGATGTTAATCCATCACACTATGGACGTTTATGTCCGATTGAGTCACCAGAAGGACCTAATATCGGACTTATTACAGCCCTGGCTAGTTATGCGGTTGTGAATGATTATGGATTTATTATGACTCCGTATCGAAAAGTTGAAAATTCTAAATTAACTGATGAAATCGTTTATATGACTGCTGATGAAGAATTAGATTATTATATTTCACAAGCAGCTGTTAAAGTAAATGAAAATAATGAAATTATTGAAGATAGATTACCTGTTCGTTATCGCGATGAGAATGTTATGGTTGAAAAATCAAAAGTAGATTTCTTGGATGTTTCGCCACAACAAGTAGTATCGATTACAACTAGTGGTATTCCATTCTTAGAGCATGATGATGGTAAACGAGCACTTATGGGTGCCAACATGCAACGTCAAGCTATTCCATTATTAAAAAGTGATGCACCATTAGTTGGTACTGGTATTGAAGCGATTGCTGCTCGTGACTCGGGAGCTGTTGTTATAGCCAAAGCTGATGGAATTGTTGAATATGTTGATTCTAGACGAATTGTTGTTAAAACTGTAGGTGGGAAAGATACATATTTATTAAATGGTTTTGAAAAGAGTAATAACGGTACTTGTTATTTACAACGCCCGATTGTTAAACTAGGGGATGCTGTAAAAAAAGATATGGTTATTGCTGATGGACCAAGTACAGATTTAGGGGAAATGGCTCTAGGTAAAAACGTTAAAGTAGCATTTATGAACTTTGATGGTTATAACTATGAAGATGCCATTATCTTAAATGAAAGATTAGTAAAAGATGATGTTTACACATCAATTCATATTGAAGATTATCAAATTGAGTGTCGAGATACAAAATTAGGACCGGAAGAGTTTACTAGAGATATTCCTAATATTGGTGAAGAAGCTCGTAAAAATTTAGATGAAAATGGTATTGTTATTATTGGTACTGAAGTAAAAGATGATGATATATTAGTTGGTAAAGTTACTCCTAAAGGAATGGTTGAACTAACTGCTGAAGAAAAATTATTACATGCTATTTTCGGTGAAAAAACAAGAGAAGTAAGAGATACATCACTTCGTGTTCCTCACGGTTGTGGTGGTATTGTTCATGATATAAAAGTATTTACTAAAAAAGATACTGATGAATTACCAGCGGGTGTTTCAAAAGTAATTCGTGTTTATATTGCTCAAAAACGTAAAATTACTGTTGGAGATAAAATGGCTGGGCGTCATGGTAATAAAGGTGTTGTGTCGCTTGTTTTACCAGAAGAAGATATGCCATACATGGAAAACGGTGAAACAGTTGATATCATCTTAAACCCACTAGGAGTTCCATCTCGTATGAATATTGGACAAATCCTAGAAATGCACTTAGGTATGGCTGCTAGAGAATTAAATATTCATGTTGCAACGCCAGTTTTTGCAGGAGCAACTCGTGAAGAAATACTTGATGCTCTAAAAGAAGCTAATCTTAGTGAAACAGGGAAAATGACATTATATGATGGACGAACTGGATTAAAATATGATAACCCAGTTAGTGTAGGGATTATGTATATGTTAAAACTGCATCACATGGTTGATGATAAACTTCACGCTCGTTCAACTGGTCCATACTCATTAGTTACACAACAACCATTAGGTGGTAAAGCTCAATTTGGTGGTCAAAGATTTGGAGAAATGGAAGTTTGGGCACTTTATGCTTATGGAGCAGCTAGCATCTTACAAGAGATGATAACAATCAAATCGGATGATGTTGTTGGTCGTGTTAAAGTATATGAAGCTTTAGTAAAAGGACTACCAATTCCAAAATCAGGCGTTCCAGAATCATTTATGGTGCTAATTAAAGAATTCCAAGCACTAGGACTTGATATTACAATCTTGAATAAAGACGGTAATTATCTTGAGTTAAAAGAATTAGAAGCTATGGAACGTGATTCTTTTTTAACCACTGATGAGTTTGAAAAAAGTGCTGATTCTGAACTAGAAGAAGCAAAACCAACTGAAGAAACTGATAGTCAAGTAGATGATAAGGAAACTACTGACGATGAAGAAACAGATGAACAAGAGCAAGATGATAAAGAAGTAGAAGAGGGGGTTTTAGAATAATGGATGTTAATAATTTCGAAGGATTAAGAATTGCAATTGCCTCACCTGATAAAATAAGATCTTGGTCTTACGGTGAAGTAAAAAAAGCTGAAACTATTAATTATCGTACTTTAAAACCAGAACGTGATGGACTGTTTTGTGAAAAAATATTTGGTCCAACTAAAGATTTTGAATGTTCTTGTGGGAAGTATAAACGTCTTCGTTATAAAAATATAATTTGTGATAGATGTGGTGTTGAAGTAACTAGAACTAAAGTCCGTCGTGAAAGAATGGGGCATATTGAACTAGCAACACCAGTTTCTCACATTTGGTTTTTTAAAGGTATTCCTTCTCGTATGGGACTTGTTCTTGATATGTCTCCGCGTGATTTAGAAGAGGTTCTTTATTTCGTATCGTACGTTGTTTTAGATCCAGGAGCTGCGCCTCTTGAAAAGAAACAAATTATATCAGATAAAGAGTACCGTACTTATTATGAAAAATATGGTGAATCATTTAGTGTTGGAATGGGTGCAGCAGCTGTTAAAGAACTTTTAGCTGATGTCGATTTAGAATCAGAAATTTCAGTTATAAAAACAGAAATTGAAGAAATTAAAGATTCAACTTCTCAAAAGCGTATTCGTTTAATCAAAAGACTTGATGTTTTAAATGCTTTTGTAGAATCGGGAAATCGTCCAGAATGGATGATTTTAGATGCTTTACCTGTTATCCCGCCAGAGTTAAGGCCAATGATTCAATTAGATGGTGGACGCTTTGCAACTAGTGATTTAAACGATTTATATCGTCGTGTTATTAACCGTAATAACCGTTTGAAAAAATTGTTAGAACTAGAAGCTCCATCAATTATTATTCAAAATGAAAAACGTATGTTACAAGAAGCAGTTGATGCATTATTCGATAATGGTCGTCGTGGTCGTAACATAACGGGGGCTGGAAATCGTCCACTTAAATCATTAAGTAGCATGCTTAAAGGTAAGCAAGGAAGATTCCGACAAAACCTACTTGGTAAACGTGTTGATTATTCTGGACGTTCAGTTATCGTTGTTGGTCCAAATTTAAAAATGTATGAATGTGGTATTCCAAAAGAAATGGCTTTAGAATTATTTAAGCCACATGTTATTCAAGGTTTAGTTTCGAAAGAAATTGCTTCAAATATTAAAGCAGCTAAACGAATGATTGAAAATCAAGATCCAAGAGTATGGGATATTGTTGAAGAAAAAATTAAAGAACATCCGGTTTTATTAAACCGTGCTCCAACTCTTCATAGACTTGGAATTCAAGCCTTCCAACCTAAATTAACGGCAGGACGTTCAATTAGACTTCACCCGTTAGTATGTGCCGCTTTTAATGCTGACTTTGATGGAGATCAAATGGCTGTTCATTTACCATTAAGTGAAGAAGCACAAGCTGAAGCAAGAATCTTAATGTTGGGTGCCAATAACATTCTAAATCCAAAAGATGGGAATCCAATTGTTACTCCATCTCAAGATATGGTTTTAGGTAATTATTATTTAACAATTGAAAAAGATAATCAACTTGGAGAAGGAAGAATATTTAAAGATCCAAATGAAGCTTTAATGGCTTATGAACGAGAAGAGATTTCTCTTCATGCAAGAATAGCAATTCCTGTAAGAGCATTTAAATATAAAATATTCCTTGATGAACATAAAGAAAAATATTTAGTTACAACTGTTGGGAAAATAATCTTTAATGAAATCTTTCCAGATTCATTTCAATATATAAATGAAGGTAGTGAAGAAAACATTGAAAGAATGACTCCGAGCAAATTCTTTATTGATAAAGGTAAAAATATTCCGGAAAAAATAAAGGAGATGCCTTTAATCGAACCTTTAAATAAAGGAAGTTTCAGTCAGATAATTGCTCAAAATTATAAGCGTTATCACACAACTGAAACATCAGTAATGCTTGATAAATTAAAAGATTTAGGGTTTAAATATTCAACTAAATCAGGTATTTCAATTTCTATTTCAGATTTACATCAAAGTCAAATTAAAGAAGAACTTTTAGAAGAAAGTCAAAATAAAGTTGATATTATTAATAAACAACATCGTCGTGGGCTAATTACCGAGCAGGAGCGCCACGAACAAGTTGCTAAAATCTGGCTTGATACTACTAGTAAAATATCTGATGAATTAAAAGAAATTGTTAGTGAAGATAAATATAATTCGATCTCAATGATGATGTTATCGAGATCTCGTGGAGATATTAAGAGTTATACTCAATTAGTAGGGATGCGTGGATTGTTCGGAAAACCAAGTGGTGGATATGTTGAGATACCAGTTACATCTTCGTTTAGTGAAGGGGTAACAATTTCAGAATTCTTTTTATCAACCCATGGTGCTCGTAAGGGTGCGGTTGATACGGCTTTAAAAACAGCTGATGCTGGTTACTTGACACGAAGATTAGTTGATGTTTGTCAAGATATTGTTATTAAAGAAGCCGACTGTAAAACTGAACAGGGTGTTGTTGTAGAAGCTTTTGTTAATGAAAATGATGGCACTAATATAGAATCATTATATGATCGTATTATTGGCCGTTTCACTAATAAAAAAGTTTTACACCCTGAAACAAAAGAAGTTATTATTGATCGTGAGGAGTATATTACTGAACAATTAGCTGATAAAATAATTAAAGCTGGAATCACTAAAGTTCCAATTAAATCAGTATTGACATGTAAAACTAAAAAAGGATTATGTCAAAAGTGTTATGGTCGTAACTTAGCAACTGGTTCAATAGTTGAAATAGGGGAAGCAGTCGGAATCATGGCAGCACAATCAATTGGTGAGCCTGGTACTCAATTAACAATGCGTACATTTAATACCGGTGGTGTTGCAGGTGATGATATCACTCAAGGTTTACCTCGTGTTCAAGAATTGTTTGAGGCTCGTAACCCTGAGAAAAAAGCAACTATTGCTGAAATTAATGGTAAAGTAACTAAAATTACAGAAAATGGTGGCAATTTTATAATTGATATTACTAATGAAGTTGAAACAAGAGAACATACAACATTTTACCGTATGAAACCTATTGTTGAATTAAATCAAGAAGTTAAAGCAGGTCAGCGATTAACACAAGGAGCAATTAACCCTAAAGAATTACTAGTTGTGACTGATCCAATAACTGTTCAACAATATATATTACTTGAAATTCAAAAAGTATATCGTATGCAAGGTGTTGATATTAGTGATAAACACATTGAGGTAATGGCTAGAAGAATGATTTCTAAAATTAAGATTGTTAATTCAGGAGATTCATTATACTTGCCTGGAACTTTAATTAACATCAACGAATTTACAAACGCTAATAAGGAATTGATTCTTGAAGGTAAGACCCCAGCAACTGGTAAACCAGTATTGTTAGGTATTACTAAAGCATCACTTGAAACTGATTCATTCTTATCAGCAGCAGCCTTCCAAGAAACAACAAGAATATTAACAGATGCTGCTATTCATGGTAAGGTTGACTACTTAGAAGGTTTAAAAGAAAACGTTATTGTTGGTAAACTAATACCAGCAGGAACTGGTGCTAGATTGTATCAAAACTTTGATTATAAACTAGAAAAACCACTTAATACGGAAGAGCCTTTAGAAGCTTTAGAGCAAGAATTATTATAAAAAAAGACCAAGGAAAATCTTGGTTTTTTTTGGTTATAGAAGTAAATTAAAAACGAAGAATATTTCTTCGTTTTAAATATTATTTTTTAAATTTTTTGACTAATACTTTCCCTATGAGTGTATCTTGTATTTTACCAGTATTATAAAGTTTATTATATTCTTGTTGTACAGTTTTAAAAATATGTTTGGTATGCTCATAACCAGTGACTACATTTTCAAATGTTTGTTTAGGTGCTTTTTTTCGTAGTTCACAAGCTACGCAAGTGCATGTCCAATAGGTAGTATCATCGTTATAATCATGGTGAGTTTCTTCTAAGAACCAGAGTGGGTGATTACATTTGTTATTTTTAAAATAAGTTAACTTAGCTCTGTAATTTCTTAAATCTTGTATAGACATTTATCTTCCCTTCCAGCACCATTTATCACATAACGAGCTAACTTTCAATAGTTATTGCTATTGACTAAAAGATAAAAAAATAATATAATTAGTGTGTCATGAAAACACAAAAAGGGAGAGAAAAATGAATAATTTTAATAATGAAGGTTATAGTATAATTGAGTCGTTAATTAGTATCTTCACGATTGATAAAGGGAAAGTAAAGGTTCTTTTGTTTAGAAAAAAAGATGAACCATATAAAGGCTACTGGATGTTACCGGGTGGTATATTAAAGGCTAATGAAAGTTTAGAGGAAAGCATTAGTGACTATGTTGTTGAAAATTGTGGTTTTTCTAATTTATATACTGAACAATGTCATGTTTTTAGTGACGTTGAACGAATTCCTGATAAAAGAGTTGTTGCGATTACTTGTATTGGATTGATTGACAGTATAAGTGTTGAATTAAAACAAGAAATACCAGATTCAATTGAAAGTGAATGGTTTAATATTTCGGCTATTCCTAAAACAATTTATGATCATGGTATGATTATTGATAAAAGTGTTGATTGTTTAAGGGAACGTATTATTAATAGTAATGTTTTAAAAATACTATTTCCAAGTGATTTTACTTTACCAGAATTGCAAAAAGTATATGAACAAATTTTAGGTAAAGAATTAGATCGTCGTAATTTTAGAAAAAAGTTTATCAATTTAGGACTTATAGAAGATACTGGATATAAAAATGAAGGCTATACTGGAAGACCAGCAAAACTATATCGATTTAAAGAAAATATTGAAGAAAGAGATTTATTTTAAAAATGTATACAAAATGATTGACAAACATATAATAAAAGTGTTATATTAGTACTGCGTTTAATTAAAGGTTTACTTAGGTAAATCTTTAATTAAGTAAGAAATGAAACACCTGGATATGTGTAAAGGAAGGAGGATAATATGCCAACAATTAATCAATTAGTTAGAAAAAGAAGATCAACTAAAGCAAAAAAGAGTAAATCTCCAGTTTTAGGAATTGGATATAATAGTCGAAAGAGAAAAGAAACAGAGTTAAATTCTCCACAAAAGCGTGGTGTTTGTACTCGTGTTGGAACGATGACACCTAAAAAACCAAACTCAGCTCTTCGTAAATATGCCCGTGTAAGATTAAGTAATGGATATGAAGTTACAGCTTACATTGGTGGTGAAGGACATAATTTACAAGAACACAGCGTGGTATTAATACGTGGTGGACGTGCTAAAGACTTAATTGGTGTTCGTTATCACATTGTTCGTGGAACGCTTGATACTGCAGGCGTTGATAAGCGTCGTCAAGGTCGTTCTAAATACGGAACTAAAAAACCAAAAGCAGCAAAATAATAAATAGTTAATGTTGAGAGGAGGATAATTGTGAGAAAAAGAAGAGCAGAAAAAAGAGATGTTTTAGCTGATCCGATATATCAATCAAAAGTAGTTACAAAGTTAATAAATCGTTTAATGATTGATGGTAAAAAAGGAGTTGCTCAAACAATCCTATATGATGCTTTTAATTTAATAAAAGAAAAAACTAATCAAGAACCAATGGAAGTTTTTGAAAAGGCTCTAGAAAATATCAAACCAGCTCTTGAAGTTAAATCTCGACGTGTTGGTGGAGCAACTTATCAAGTGCCAGTTGAAGTTCGTACGGAACGACGTCAAGCTTTAGGACTTCGTTGGTTAGTGCAATATGCTAGATTAAGAGGTGGCCATAGTATGGCTGAAAATTTAGCTAATGAAATTATTGATGCATCAAATGGTACTGGAGCAGCAGTTAAAAAACGTGAAGATACCCATAGAATGGCAGAAGCGAACAAAGCCTTTGCACATTATCGTTGGTAAAATATATTAGGAAGGAAAAGTAATATGGCTCGTGAATATAGTTTAGAAAAAACACGAAACTTGGGAATTATGGCTCATATTGATGCAGGTAAAACAACTTGTAGTGAGCGTATTTTATTTCATACCAAAAAGATTCATAAAATAGGTGAAACCCATGATGGTGAATCGCAAATGGATTGGATGGCCCAAGAACAAGAGCGTGGGATAACTATTACTTCAGCAGCTACAACGGCGTTTTGGAAAGGTCATAGATTAAATATCATCGACACTCCGGGCCATGTGGATTTTACAGTTGAAGTATCAAGATCACTTCGAGTATTAGATGGTGCAGTAGCACTTTTAGATGCTCAAGCTGGTGTTGAACCGCAAACGGAAACAGTTTGGCGACAAGCTACTGATTTTAAAGTTCCCCGTATGTTTTTCGTGAATAAAATGGATAAAATGGGTGCCGATTTTGAATATACATTAGGCACAATTAAAGATCGTCTAGGAGTAAATGCTAAACCAATTGAATGGCCAATTGGGGCGGAAAATGAATTCACTGGAATTATTGATTTACTTACTAGAACAGCATATCAATATGATGGTAAACCAGAAGAGGAAGCCAAAGTTATCGATATACCAGCAGATTTAGTAGATCTTGTTGAAGAAAAAAGAATCGATTTAATTGAGGCAGTAGCCGAATTTGATGATGAATTAATGGAAAAATATTTAGCAGATGAAGAAGTTTCGATTGATCTTATTAAAAGAGCAATACGCACTGGAACTTTAGCAGTTGAGTTTTTTCCTGTATTATGTGGTACTGCTTTAGGTAATAAAGGAGTAAAGTTATTACTTGATGCTGTAGTTGATTATTTACCATCACCTGTTGATGTTGAATCAATTACAGGTACCGATTTAGATGGTGAACCAATTGTTCGTCATCCTAGTGATGATGAAGCCTTTAGTGCACTAGCGTTTAAAGTTATGACTGACCCTTTTGTTGGACGTTTAACCTTCTTTAGAGTTTATTCAGGACAATTAAAAAGTGGTTCTTATGTTTTAAATGCAACAAAGAATTCTCGTGAGAGAATCGGACGTATTTTAGAAATGCATGCTAATAATCGTACTGAAATATCAGAAGTATATTCAGGGGATATAGCAGCTGCAGTTGGACTTAAAAATACAACAACAGGAGATACTTTATGTGACGAAAAGAAACCTTGTATCTTAGAATCAATGGAATTCCCAGAACCAGTTATTGAGTTAGCTGTTGAACCAAAATCAAAAGCTGACCAAGATAAGATGGGAGTTGCACTTCAAAAGTTAGCTGAAGAAGATCCAACTTTTAGAGCAACTACAAACTACGAAACAGGTCAAACTATCATTGCTGGTATGGGAGAACTTCACTTAGATGTACTTGTTGATAGAATGAGTCGTGAATTTAAAGTTGAAGCAAATATCGGTAAACCACAAGTTTCTTATCGTGAAACAATAAAAGTAGCAGCGGATTGTGAAGGAAAATATATAAAACAATCTGGTGGTCGTGGACAATATGGACACGTTAAAATTAAATTTGAACCAAATCCTGATAAAGGTTATGAGTTCGTTGATGCAATTGTTGGGGGAACAGTACCACGTGAATATATTCCAGTTACGGATAAAGGATTACAAGATGCCCTTAAAACTGGTGTGTTATCAGGTTATCCAATGATTGATATCAAAGCTACATTATACGATGGTTCATACCATGAGGTTGACTCATCAGAAATGGCATTTAAAATTGCCGCTAGTATGGCTTTAAAAGATGCTAAAAATAAATGTAACCCGGTTTTATTAGAACCGATTATGAAAGTTCAAGTAACTGTTCCCGAAGAATATTTAGGAAGTGTTATGGGAGATATAACTTCAAGACGTGGCCGTCCACTTGGTCAAGAATCACGTGGAAATGCATTAGTAATTAATGCGATGGTTCCGCTTTCTGAAATGTTTGGTTATGCAACGTCTCTAAGATCAAATACACAAGGTCGTGGAGTGTTTGTAATGGTGTTTGATCACTATGAAGAAGTACCGAAAAGTATTTCAGAAGAAATTATTAAGAAAAATGGTGGAAACTAGTAAAAATACTTGATATTTTTACTAAGTTGATATAAAATATTAAGTGTAGATAATTATAAGGAGGAAGAGAAAATGGCAAAACAAAAATTTGATCGTTCGAAAACCCATGTTAACATTGGTACAATCGGCCACGTTGACCATGGTAAAACGACATTAACTGCCGCTATTACAAATGTATTAGCAAAACAAGGTAAAGCTGAATTTCAAGCTTATGACCAAATTGATAAAGCACCTGAAGAAAAAGAAAGAGGTATTACGATTAGTACTTCGCACGTTGAGTATGAAACAGATACAAGACACTATGCTCACGTTGACTGTCCAGGGCACGCTGACTATGTAAAAAATATGATTACTGGTGCAGCACAAATGGATGGAGCAATTTTAGTTATTGCTGCAACTGATGGACCTATGGCACAAACTCGTGAACATATCTTATTATCTCGTCAAGTAGGTGTTCCTCGCATTGTTGTATTTATGAATAAATGCGATATGGTAGACGATGAGGAATTACTAGAATTAGTAGAAATGGAAATCCGTGAATTATTAAGTGAATATGGATTTGACGGAGATAATACACCAATTATTCGTGGTTCAGCACTAAAAGCAATTGAAGGTGTTGCTGAATATGAAGAAAAAATCTTAGAATTAATGGAAAATGTTGATCAATGGATTGAAGCTCCAGAGCGTGACGTTGATAAACCATTCTTAATGCCAATTGAAGATGTATTTACAATTACAGGTCGTGGAACTGTTGTTACTGGACGTGTAGAGCGTGGACATTTAAACTTAAACGATGAAGTTGAAATCGTTGGTATTAGAGAAACTAGAAAATGTGTTGTTACTGGAATTGAAATGTTCCGTAAACAATTAGATTATGCTGAAGCAGGAGATAATGCTGGAATCTTATTAAGAGGTATTTCTCGTGAAGATGTAGAGCGTGGTCAAGTATTAGCTAAACCAGCTAGTGTTACTCCACATAGTAAATTCAAAGCTGAAGTATATGTACTAAGCAAAGAAGAGGGTGGACGTCATACTCCGTTCTTCTCTAACTATCGTCCACAATTTTATTTCCGTACTACAGATGTTACTGGTGTTATTGAATTACCAGAAGGTGTAGAAATGGTTATGCCAGGAGATAATATTACAATGACTGTTGAATTAATAAATCCAATCGCAATTGAAAATGGAACTAAATTCTCAATTCGTGAAGGTGGAAGAACAGTTGGTGCTGGAGTAGTTTCAGAAATTATTAAATAAAAACTTATAATAAAAGTTTAGAAGCGTAAATTTACGCTTCTTTTTATTTTAAATTAACAAAGTTTTAAGTATAGTGAAGAAATTGATTTTTCTAATTTTTTGTTGTATTATTAATATGTTAACTTCAAAGAAGAAGATATTATATAAGTAACATTTAATAGAGAGAAAATATTGGGGAGGAAATAAAATGAAAATATTGTTTTTTTCAGATATTCATGGAATAGATGAAAATCTTAATCATATTAAAGAGTTAGATGAAAAGGAAAAGTTTGATAAAATTGTAGTTTTAGGAGATCTATATTATTCAGGACCTACCTATGACAACTCAAAACCAATTAATAATAAGGTAGTAAAAGATTTTCTAACTAACTATAAGGAAAGGCTAATTTGCTTAAAGGGAAATTGCGATTCAGAAGTAGATGTTAAAATAAGTGATTTTCCAATTTGTAATAATCTTGCTTTGATTTGTGTTGATGGATTAGATATTTATCTTACTCACGGAAATGAATATAGCATGGAAAAAGATAGAAAGTTTCAAAGAAAAGGTGTTTTAGTTTATGGTCACAAACACTATCCCTTTATTGAGAAGAGGGGAGAAATGATTTTTATTAATGTAGGTTCTATATCTCTTCCTAGAAATAATAGTAATGCTAGTTACGGAATATATTCTAATAAAATATTTACTATATATGATGTTTTTGGAAAAGAAATAAAAAAAGTTTCTTTATAAAAAAATGAAGTGGTAATTATAACTTAAAGTATATTTTAAGTTGATAGTACTGGAGTAGTTTCAGAAAATATTAAATACTAAAATAAAAGAACGAATTAATATTCGTTCTTTTATTTTTTCAATATATTTTTAATAGGTAAGGTGTTTTTATACATAAAGTATTTAGTATTATTAGTGATTAATTCAAAATCACCAGCATATTCATATACTTTAGCACCCAAGTTTGTTTTAAAATCATTTAATCCCTTAAACTTATTATTATCTAATTCGGGATTGCTAACTCCACCTAAGTTAAATTTTTTGTAACCCAGATTAGAGTATTTTTCTATTAATTTCCAAATTAATAGATGTTTAGCATTAAACCTTTGATATTTTGGATTATAGCCGTCCATTAAGATGTGAACTGTATCACGGTATATTATTACCATAATTGTTGCTAAGATAACCCCATCGGGCTTATCTTTAAGTAAATTGGTAGCAGATATTAAGTTTGTTTTGAAATTATTAAATAAATTATCTAAATAAATTTTACGATTAATTAACTTTGTTCCACTTTTTCCTGGATTAATTAAAACTGAATTATTAATAGAGATACTTTCTTGTTCAATTTCATGATATTTTTTTTGAGTTTCTTTTAAGTGAATAGCAGTATCTAATTTTGCATAATAAAATTCAATCATTTTATCTTTTTTAAAATTTTCATATAAATCCTCAAAATAAGTCATATCACGTGGATATTTCTTTTTAGAGTGAGAGTATATATATTTTAATTCATTTTGTTTACCTCGATATATTTTAATACCATTTCGTTCTGCTGCTCTAATTTTCGTACGGTATTCTTTTTTTATGTTATTAAATAAAACATAGTAAGGTTTATCAATATCAATAATTGCTTCATAACGGGGTTTTAAAGCCTCGAAATAAAAATTATAGCCATAGTGGTAATAACCTAATTTTTTGAGATTAGAAAAAGCATTGTTATATTGGTTATCAGGTTCAACTGTCTTAGTCTTTATATGATGAACGTTTTTTAAAATAAGAGGATTTAATTTAACAGCAACAATATCTAAACGGGCTAGATAGCTTTTTAATTTAGATGTAAATACTTTTAATAATTCAAAATCATGATAATCAATTAAAAAACCACGTGGTGCATAAGCATATTTAAAAGCTAAATGCCTCTCTACTAGTAAAATAGTCGCTGCTAAAACATTATTATTAGAGTCAACTAAACCAACAATTAAATTTTCAAAACTTTGATTTTTCATTACAAAACCATATTCCGGTGTTTGATAAACAGAATACTGACTATGACCGTTAGCAAATATTTTAAATTCATTGATTGTTAATTGTTTTATTTTCACATTCTCACCTCTGGAAATTACATTATTATATCATATTTAAAACTAAAAACCAAGTAAATTACTATTTTTCTAAAGCAATAGAAAAATAAAAAATGAAATAAAATTTTTATATTTAACACAGTTGGTAGCTTTTTAATTACTATGTTTTTATTCATAAAAAATAGATTAGTTAATATAATTAATCAGGTGATAATATGGACAAGATTAAAGTTGGAATACCAAGAAGTATACCTTACTATTATTATAAAAATTTATGGATATATTTTTTTGAGAAATTAAATATTGATATTATCGAAAGTCCCCAAACTAATAAGAAGATAATTAAGGAAAAAAATTCGAGGACCAATTGTTTTTCAAGGTGGGGTAAGTAAAAACAAAGGTGTTTTAAAATATTTTGAAGAGATATTAAATGAATCAATTATTGTTGATGAAAATAGTCATTTAATGGGGGCAGTTGGAATTGCTATTTTAGCTAAAAATAATAAACTTAACGAAGGGTATAATTTAGATATAAATAATATTTCTTTTGAAACAAAGGGAAGTGAATGTACCTTATGTCCCAATAATTGTGAAGTGTTAAAAATCTATAAAGAAAGTGAATTAATTGATACTTGGGGTAATCGTTGCCCTAAAGGAAGTAACTAAAGGATAGGGCAAAGTTTAGTTGTATATTGTTGTTGAGGTTGACAATATTAAAATAATAGTGTATATAATATATTGATTAAAAGGAAGTGGATTATGCCAAAAAAATTAGTAATAGTGGAGTCTCCAAGTAAGTCAAAAACAATTGAGAAATTTCTGGGAAAAGATTATAAAGTTCTTTCTAGTAAAGGACATGTTAGAGATTTAGCAATCAAGGGTAAATTTGGGTTTGGTGTCGATATAGAAGACAACTTTAAACCAAGCTATACAGCTATTAAAGGTAAGAAAAAAGTAATTGATGAATTAAAAAAAGAAGTAAAAAATGTAGATAAGGTTTACTTAGCAACTGACCCGGATCGTGAAGGTGAGGCTATTAGTTGGCATTTATATGATGCTTTAGGACTTAAAGATGATCAATACGAAAGAATTGTTTTTAATGAAATTACTAAAGGTGCCATTGAAGAAGCTTTTAAGAATCCAAGAAAAATTAATGAGGATTTAGTTAATTCACAAGAGACGAGAAGAATTTTAGATAGAATTATTGGTTTTAGATTAAGTAAATTAATGCAAAGTAAAACTGAAGGTAAAAGTGCTGGTCGAGTTCAAAGTGTTGCCTTAAAATTAATTGTTGACCGCGAACGTGAAATAGAAGCATTTAATGCAGATGAATACTGGACAATCACAGCTAACTTTAAAGAATTTAATGCTGAATTATTTAACTACAATAATAAAAAAATAGAAATAAAAAATGAAATAGAAGCTAACGATATATTATCAAAATTAAGTAATACTTTTACGATTGCTAATGTTGATAAGAAAACTAAAAGGAAAAAATCAAGAATGCCTTTTATTACTAGTACTTTACAACAAGAGGCTTCATCTAAATTAGGTATGTCAGCTAAAAAATCGATGAGCATTGCCCAAAAATTATATGAAGGTATTGAACTTGAACACGAGACGGTGGGTCTTATTACTTATATGCGTACAGATTCAACGAGATTATCAAGTGAATTTATCGGAAGTACTTTTAAATATATTGAAGCTAAATATGGTAAAGATTATTTAGGAGCAGTAAAGGTTAATAAAAAGGCTGAAAATGTTCAAGACGCTCACGAAGCTATTCGTCCAACTAGTATCAATCGTGATCCTTTAAGTGTAAAACCATATTTAAGTAATGACGAATATAAATTATATAGAATGATTTATTACCGTGCTTTAGCATCATTAATGGCTGATGCTAAAACAAACAATACAACCGTTATTTTAGACAATAATAATTATCAGTTCAAGGCAAATGGTCAAGTATTAATTTTTGATGGTTATTTAAAAGTATATGGTGATTACGAAGAAACTACTGAAAAAACATTGCCGCCATTTGAAGACTATAAAACTAATGTTATTGTTTCAAATGAAATAATTAAGGAACAACATTTTACTAAACCACCAGCTAGATATACAGAGGCAAGGTTAATTAAAGAAATGGAAGAGTTAGGTATTGGCCGTCCTAGTACTTATACTAAAACCATGGATACAATTAAAACTAGAGGTTATGTATCTGTTGTTGAAAAAAGGTTTGTACCAACTACTATTGGAATTGAAATAACTGATAAGTTACAAGAGTATTTTAGTCATATAATAAATGTTTTATATACCGCTAACATGGAAACTAATTTAGATAAAATAGCTGATGGTGAGTTAGTGTGGTATAAGTTACTTGAAAATTTTTATAATGAGTTTGAAGTAGCATTGAAAGAGGCGTTTGAGAATATGGAGAAAAAAGAACCTGAAAAAACAGGTGAAATGTGCCCGAATTGTGACCACCCGTTAGTCATTAGAAATGGTCGATATGGAGAATTTGTGGCATGTAGTAATTTCCCGGAATGCAAGTACATCAAAACAGAAGAAAAAGAAATCACAGAAATTTGCGATTGTCCAAATTGTGATGGGAAAATAGTAGAAAAGAAAACAAGAAAAGGAAAAATATTTTATGGATGTAATAATTATCCTAAATGTAAAACAGCTTTTTGGGATAAACCACTAGGTAAAGAATGTCCAGAATGTAAGAGCATGTTAACCGAAAAAAATAATAAAACTAAATGTAGTGCATGTGATTATAATGAATAAAAGAGGGAAACCTCTTTTTTTATTGACTTTGATATTTTGTTTTGTTAATATTTTATTAGGATAAGTTAGAATCGAGGTAGTAAGATGTCCCAAAATAACAATTATGGTTTTACATTTATTGATTTTGCAGCCCTTATATTTTTAGTATTTATATTTTCGATAGTGATTGTACCTAAAAGTATAAATTATTTTAAAGGTAATCAAAAAAAGGATTTTTTAAATAAGACTAATCGAATCGTGAAAAAGGTTTTGCAAGAACACAATAATAAAAAAATGATTTATACTTATGAAGACAAGAAAGAAACATCCGTAAATAAATTAAATTATAAGGGTTTTAAACCTGAAACTGGCACTATTATTATCAATAAAGAAGGTAAAGTAGCATTATCTTTTTATGAAGATAAATATTGTGCTGCAAAAGATTATTACGAAGATGAAATAAAAGTGACTGAAAAAGAAAAGAAAGATTGTTTATTACCTTATACTGACGATAGTGGTGCAATGGCACCTGTTTTAAAAAAAGAAATGATCCCCGTTGTTTTTGATGGAACAAATTGGGTGAAAGCAGATATTTCAAAAGAGTGGTATAACTATGATACTAAAAAATGGGCTAATGTAGTATTGATAACAGAATTATTAAGAGATTTTTATCAACGCTCTGAACCGGGAACTAAAGTGGAAGAGGTTGATATCCTGGCACATTTTGTGTGGATACCAAGATATAAATACAAATTATTTAATGTTAATTCATTATCAACTAATGTAAAGGAAATATCAATTAAGTTTGAAACAATATACGACTCAAAATCAAATGGCAATAATAATGATGAATGGTTAACACATCCGGCTTTTACTTTTGGAAGTGATGAATTAAATGGTATTTGGGTGGGGAAATTTGAAACAACTGGTACTCGCTCTAAACCTACAATAAAACCAAATATGAAAGCACTATCTTCACAAAATATTGGTTTGCAATTTAGTATTGCCAAAATATTTAATAACAAAACTTATGGTTTAGTTAAATCCGATGATGCTCACATGATGAAAAATATAGAGTGGGGTGCTGTAACATATTTAACCAATAGCAAGTATGGTAAAAATAAAGAAGTATGGGTAAACCCAAGTAAAGATTTTATAACTGGCTGTGCTGGTGACACAGTATCCTCTCCTTTAATGCCTGACTGCCCAAATTCGTATACTAGTAAAAAAGGACAAGAAGCATCAACAACTGGTAATGTTTACGGAATATATGATATGAGTGGTGGAACAGCAGAATATGTTATGGGAGGATTGTATAACTCCTCTCAAACAAACCTTAAACTATCATTAGCTACTTTTGGTGAGGTAGTTATTGATGATCCCAATATAAGTAAATATATTGACAAATATGATTATGGTATAAGTTCACAAAATCAAACTGCCTATAATAGAAGAATGTTAGGAGATGCTACTGGAGAAACAAGAGGTTGGAATCAGAATCAAGCTAATTTTATAATGGATGACCCCATCTGGAATGATTATGGAAACTTTTGGTTTATCCGTGGTGGTTATTATAATGATAAAGAAAAAGCTGGTATCTTTGCTTTCTCACATCAAGATGGATCAGCATACAAATATAACGGTTTTCGAGTAGTACTACCTGGAAAAAAATAAACACTATAATTTAACTAAATTAATTATCTTAATATTAAATATATAATTACTAATTATCAATTTTGATAATTAGTTTTTTTATTTTTAAGCATCAAACGAATTGACACAAATAAATTGAAATGGTAAAATTAAGCTGAGGTTAACGCTGATGGAGGTAATATAATGAAAAGACAAGGTTTCACATTAATAGAATTATTAGCTGTTATTGTAATATTAGCAATAGTAGCTATCATAGCAGTACCATTTGTTATTAATGTTATAGAAGATGCAAGGAAAGGATCATTTAAAAATTCAGTATATGGAATAATAAAAGCGGCTGAGTACAATCGTGCCCTAAAAACAATTAAAGATAGTAATCCAGGGGAAATAAAATATACATATGAAAATGGGGTAGAATCATCAACTCCAGATGGCCATAAATTAGAATATAAAGGTGATAAACCAGAGAATGGTACGATTATAATAAATGAAGAAGGTCAAGTATCACTAGCACTTCATGATGGAACATATTGTGCAGAAAAGCGATATGAAGATAGTGAAGTTACATTGTCAGATAAAACGAAGGAAGAATGTACAATATCATCAGAAATAACATTTGCCTGTGGTCAAGATTTAGTTGATAGTAGAGATAGTAAAGTATATAAAACCGT